>JANYJH010000177.1 GCA_025361865.1 Phragmitibacter sp. | reverse complement strand
CTGGCGAACTGGCACTTCGGTCGTCTGAAGAATGCCGCAGACTGGTTGGAAACCTTCACGGAGACTCAACCGCCTAAAGGCTTGGAATGGATGGGTGCCTATAAGAAGCTCATTGAACCTTATCTAGCGGATGTGAAAGTGGCGAAACAACTGCCCGACTTCAAACCTGTTACGCTCAGAAAGGGCAGCGCTGCCGAGGTTCCGAAGTCAATGGATGAGGCACGTAAAGCCTTGGATGAAGCGGAGAAAGTGCTCGCTCAGCTAAAGACCGAAGGCGTTTACCGGAAAACCCTCACGGCTTACACGAAGTCACTGCAAGAAGGCATTAATAACTTCAAGCGGGATGCCACCAACGCGGAGGCGGATCGTTTAAAGGAGGTGCGCAAACGTGAACTCGCCCAACTGGCGGACATCAATACCGATCTTCGCGCGCTGGTTCACGGCTATGATTTCACCCATGTGGTCAGCTTCCTGAAAGACCTCCATTTTGAAATCCCCGAAGCTCAGGGCGCGGTGAATAACAAGCTCTACCTCTGGTCCAAGGCCCAGGAATTCATGGAGCAGTTGATGACGGATGTTAACAGCCGTGGCTACGACGGCGTCATTACGCGGCGACAGGCTTCCTCCGTGAAAGGCCGTTTGGTAAAACTGAATTACACGAATGTCAGCATCGCTCTGGAGCGCGGAGAAGTGAGCATCGGGACTGATACGCTGCCGCCTGAGATGTTAGTGAACATGGCCCAGAAGTTCTCTGATGCCGTCACGGATTCCACAGACTTTTATCGCCGTCGTGAACTGATCGTAATCTTCGCGAAAGTGCAGGGCCTCGATCAGATGGCTAATGCCGTAGCGGCTCAGCTCATGGAAGAGAACCGAGGCTTCCGCCAGCGCTGGACACGGGTGGAGCAGACAGGGTCATAGGGCCGTAGTCCAAGGTGGCTACGCACGTTGAAAACTATACCAGCCCCTGCGCCAGCAAGGCATCCGCGACTTTCACGAATCCGGCGATGTTCGCTCCCTTGGCGTAGTTGATGTGGCCATCGGCTTGCTTGCCGTTTGTGAGGCATTTCTTGTGAATGTCCCGCATGATGCCGCGCAGGCGCGTGTCCACTTCTTCACGGGTCCAGCTCAAGCGCAGAGAGTTCTGGCTTTGCTCCAAGCCGGAAACGGAGACGCCACCCGCGTTGGCGGCTTTGCCCGGCGCGAAGAGGATTTTGGCTCCGTGGAACAAGGCGACAGCTTCCGGTGTGCTCGGCATGTTCGCGCCTTCGACGACAGCCTTGAGGCCGTTCTTGATGAGGGCAGCGGCGTTGTGGCCATCGAGTTCGTTCTGGGTGGCACAAGGGAAAGCGATCTCGCAAGGCACGCTCCAGGGACGCGCTCCATCGCCGTGATACTCGCTGCCGAACTTCGCCGCATAATCGGAGAGCCGACCGCGCTTCACTTCCTTCAACTGCACCAGCCAGTCGAACTTCTCCCAAGTGATGCCGTCAGGCTCATAAATGAAGCCGCCAGAGTCTGAAACGGTCACGACCTTCGCCCCGTTGTGCAGCAGCTTCTCGATGCAATACAGCGCCACATTCCCTGAGCCGGACACTGCGCAGACCTTGTCTTTAAGGTCTTCGCCCCGCTGCATATACATCTCTTCTGCGAAATACACGGCTCCATAACCGGTGGCTTCTTTACGAATAAGACTGCCACCAAAGGCCAAGTTCTTACCCGTGAGGACGCCCGCGAAGCGATTCTCCAAGCGCTTCCATTGGCCGAAAAGATAGCTGACTTCACGACCCCCAACGCCGATGTCACCCGCAGGCACATCCCGATCCTCACCGATATAATGGAAGAGCTGCGTCATGAACGCCTGACAAAAGCGCATCACCTCGCGGTCGGATTTACCTTTGGGATCGAAGTTGGCCCCGCCCTTCGCGCCGCCCATCGGCAGGCCCGTGAGGCTGTTTTTGAAGATCTGTTCAAAGCCGAGAAACTTCAGGATGCCCTGATTCACGGACGGATGAAAACGCAGCCCGCCTTTGTAAGGCCCGATGGCGTTGCTGAACTGCACGCGCCATCCGCGATTCGCATGAACGCGGCCTTTGTCATCCTCCCAAGTCACACGAAATGCGATGATGCGATCCGGCTCCGTGAGTCGTTCTAAGATCGCGTCTTCACCATAGCGCGGGTTCTCAGCCACGAACGGGAAGATGTCGTCCATGAACTCGCGCACGGCTTGAATGAATTCGGGTTGGCCGGGATTGAGACGTTTGAGGCCGCGTAAGAAACGTTCGAGGTCGAGATGATGCTTGGCTTTCATGGGGAGGTATCGCTTGAATGCAGTTTATGGACAATGGCGGATGAAATACGCTCAGTCATCAGCCAGCGATTTTTGACGACTGGAAAATTGCAGACTTGCAGCGGGCGACGGTATTCGATACAAAGCTCCTTGTGAACACTCCATCTGTCTCGCCCTGCGTCCTTAGTTTGCTTTGTAGCTTCTTGCTCGCCAGCGGCCCTTTGCACGGACAATCCAAGAACTACCAACTCAAGCTCGACCTTGATCCCGTGGTGGCTTTGCCCGCTCTCTTTGAGCTGACGCCGGAGACATTAGAGCAAAAGATTCCGAAAGGAAACTTCTCTGACAATCCCTTCATCCGCTGGGGAAAAGGTGGAAAGGAACGTGCTAGAATCTCCCATCAGCCATTCGCCAATATCACGGTGGAGGTGAGCTTGTTCGGTGGCAAAGTGCCCGTGGAGGAAGCCATTATCGACTTCAAAGACGGCAAGGTCACGGGCCTAACCGTCGTCGTCAGCAGCCCGGAAGGCGAGTTGAAAACTGCCAACTTGGAGGCTCCACGGGAAGCCTGCGCTGCTGCTTTGAACACGATGCTAGCCGCACAGCCAGTGACGAAAGCGCGCTTCTTCGGAAGCAAACCGGAAAGCCAGGTGCAAACGCAAGTTTGGACAGGAACGTCCGGTGTGGGATGTCTTGATTTCAGCAGTCCGCTCAAGGTCTTGCGCTTCGCCATTGCCCCCGCAACGGAAGATGTCGCGAAGCTCGTTGCCAGGCCCATCCCAGAACTGATGAAAGACGGCGGCGAGCTGTTCTGCAATCTGGATTCCTTGCTCTCTGCGCCCGCCGTGTGGCAGCTCACGCCGGAGAAGCTGGATGAAACCTTCGCGGGTTCAGGCTTCAAGGAGAACCCTTATTTCAAATGGCTCTCGGCAGCGAAGGAGAGTGCGCGCTTCGCCAGACATCCCTTCACGAACATCGCCGTGGACCTCTCGATGTTTGAAGGAAAAGCGCCCGTGGATGAAACCGTAATCGAGTTCAAGAATGGCAAAGTCAGCCAAGTCACCGTGTCCCTTTATAATCGTGGGGACTCAGGAACCATCAGCAAGGAACAATTCGAGACGCGCTACAAAGTGGCGGGCATCGCGTTGAACCAAACGCTCGGCGTGAAGCCTGCGGAGCGGCGTCCCACGGCTACGACCGCGATCAAAACCAGTGGCTGGCTTTGGACAGCACCGACCGGATTGGCCCTACTGGAATACAATGCGGATGCCATGATGAAGCCGAATTCTGCTGAGTTCATGCGCCTGAAACTGACTCCGCCAGAGGGTAAGAACCAACTACTCAATGTCGCCGCGATAGGCCGCGACAGCACCGCCTTGAAGCGCTCCGAATTGGTGAAGTTCGTCAAGAAAGAGACCAATGGCGATGTCTATGTGGGCAGTGTGCCGATGGTGGATCAGGGTGACAAAGGCTACTGCGTGGTGGCTTCAGCGCAGCGGATGTTCGGCTACCTGCACATCTCTTGTGACCAACATGAGATCGCCGCACTGGCTGGAACCGATGCCCAGCGTGGCACCAATTCCAAAGCAATGGAAGAGACGCTGAAGAAGATCGACAACAAATTTAAGACCCGTTTCAAGCCGCTGCTCCTGAAGTATCCAAACCGTAACACCACGGACAAAGCCGCGCGGCCTGAACATTTCCTGAAGATGATTCAGGAGCATGTGGATAAGGGTGTGCCGTTGCTTTGGGGCTTGGAGCTGGGCCTGCATCCTGAAGAACCGCCTCTTAAGATGCAGGGCACCGGCGGGCACATGCGGCTGATTCTTGGTTATAACGTGGCGAAGAACGAACTGCTCTTCAGCGACTCCTGGGGCGCTGGCCATGAGTTGAAACGGATGAAACTGGAGAACGCGATTGATTCCACCTTCGGCGTCTATCTGCTTGAGCCTCGGGATTTCTATTGAGTGGGTAGCAGGCGACGTGAGGAGGCTCTTACTCAACGGTGACTGAGGTGCCTCAGGAGGACGGCTGCCTGTTTATCCTTGTTCGTGCGGCCTGCCATGCGAACAAGTTGGATTGAGCATTGCTTTGAAGTGATTAGAGCCTCCTCACGTCGGCTGCTACTTTGCAGAGCCCTTGACCTTGCATGGCGGTGGGTTCAAGTCCATCGTCCCCGCCAAACTTATGACGCCAGCCGACGATTTATCCAAGGTCAACCTCTCCATCGTCGTGCCCGTCTATCGGTCTGAGAAAAATCTGCCTGCACTCGCGGAGCGTATTGATTCAGCACTCGTGGGGAAAGTCGCAGCTCTCGAATTGATCCTCGTGAATGATGGCAGCCCTGATGGAAGCTGGGGAGTAGTCGAAGAACTGGCCCGCAAGCACGCATGGATTCGCGGCATCTGCCTGATGCGAAACTATGGCCAACACAATGCTTTGCTCTGCGGCATCCGGGCCGCGAAAAACGAGATCGTCGTTACGATGGATGATGATCTTCAGCATCCGCCGGAGGAAGTGCCCGCGCTCATCGCGAAGCTCGCTGAGGGCTATGATGTCGTCTATGGCGTGCCCATGAAAGAGGCTCACGGCCTCATCAGAAACAGCCTTTCCGTCTTTACCAAATGGGCGCTCTCGGTGGCCACGGGCGTGAAAGTCGCACGCAACCTCTCCGCTTTCCGCGCCCTGCGTCGTGATCTGCGTGACGCCTTCGCTTCTTTCCACGCACCGAATTTGCTTCTCGATGTGCTCTTGTCTTGGGGCACGACCCGCTTCGCCATCGTGCCCGTGGAGCGCTGCGCGCGGAAGGAGGGAACGTCCAACTACAACTTCTTCCGCCTGCTGAATCAAGCCGTCCTGTTGCTCGTGGGCTTCAGCACCGCGCCACTCCGCATCGCGAATGTGGTGGGCCTGCTCGCGACGGTGTTTGGTTTTCTCATCTTTGTTTATGCCGTCGGACGTTATTTCATCCTGGGCACCTCCGTTCCCGGCTTCACATTCCTCGCCTCCATCATCAGCATCTTCGCGGGCATCCAGCTTTTTGTGCTGGGGATGATAGGCGAATACATGGCCCGCATCTTCCATCGCACTAACGACAAACCGACCTATGCCGTCAAGCAAACCACCCCATGAGCCGTAGCAAGACCATCATTGTAGGAGGAGGCCTCGCCGGACTGATGACCGCTCGCATGGTCAAAGCGTTGCGTGATCCCGAGGGCGAGATCTACATCGTGGAGCGGGAGTCTCATTTCGGCGGCGCTTACGGAAGCTATCACTATGAAGGCGTGGGCGCGTTCGACCACGGAATGCACGTCTTTTATGAGACCTGCATTCCGGAAGTTGATGAGCTTTTCACCAGCATTCTTCCTGACAGTGACTGGAATATCCTCGTGGAAAACCTGAAGGACGCCGCAGGCATTTATGTGCAAGGCCGACTGCAATTGGAGACGCCTTATGTGGATCTTCGTGATGTGCCCGATGAGCGGCTCAGCGCCTACCTTGGCGATCTCATGCTGGCCATTCGTGACCGACGGAACAAGCCGCTTCCCGCAGAGGCAAACGCCTATGAAGTGATGAAGGCCCACTATGGCCGTGCGCTCACGGATGACATCTTTGTCCCCCTCTTGGAGAAGCTCTTCCTGCGTCATCCCTCGCAGCTTCATGAGCTGGCGACTCGGCTCGCGGCGATCAATCGCATCGCCGCCTTTGATGGTGATTTGATGCTTGATCTGATGAAGTCGGATGAGCTTCGCGCCCGACTCTGCTTCCCTGATCAATACAAACTCCCGCCTTATCGCGGTAACAACCAGCGTGGCTTTTATCCGCGTCAATTTGGTTTTTATCATGTGATGGACCGACTCAAAGAAGTGCTGGATGAGCAAGGCATCCACTTCGTGCCCAATGCTTCCCTTTCGCAAATCAACACTGAAGGTGGCAGAGTCCAGTCCGTGCGCATCACCAGCCTCGATGGAGTGAACACTGACATCGACGGCGTGACCCAAGTCTTCTGGGCCGCAGGCGTTCCCCCTTTGGCCAAGCTGCTTAATGTCCCACTCACTGGCGGCCCACCAGACATGCGCCCCGCCTCGTGGTATGTGCATCTGCTGCTAGATAAAGAACCGATGACGGACCGCCTCTATTACTTCTACTGCTTTGACAAAGGCTTCCGCACTTACCGCGTAACCAACTACGCCGCCTATTGCCCGGAGGCTCACACCGAGAAGGGCTGGCCCGTCTGCGTCGAGCTTTGGCCAAACCCTGGCGACGCGCAAACTGAAGCCTGCGTGATCAATACGGCCCTCAGCGAACTGCGCGCCTTCGGAGTGACGGATGCGACTTACCGGGTGAACTTCCGCGCCGCTCAGCAGAACAAAGGCCCCGGCTTCCCGCTGCCCACGCTGAAGACCATCGGCGCGATGGAAAACATCCGCGCGCAGATTCGTGATCGTGGCATCTGTAACCTCGCCCTCACCGGAATCATGGGCGGGAAGAACATTTTCTTCATTCCCGAAGTGCTCAAAGACGCGCATGAGCAGGTGATGGCCGCGCCTTATAGCAGTGGCATAGGCGTCTCGCCTCTGTGTAGAACAGGCTTCCAGCCTGTTGATCGAAATGAATTCAGGCAGAATGCCTGAACTACCCCCCAGGCTGGAAGCCTATGTTACAAACCATGAAAGCAGCCTACATCGGATTCGGAGGCATGGGCCAGCAGATCGCGAACCTCGTTCGCACCGTTCTGAAGCCCGGAGAAGAAATCTATTTTGATGACTCCTTGGTAAAGGCTGGCAAGCCGGGCGCGCATCCCTTCAATGCCTATCTCCATGATGAGTTCGCGGATTGCGCCTTCTTCATCGGCCTCGCCTACAAACAACCCGCTGCGAAACGCCGCATCCTCCATGAGCTGCTGGATAAGGGACGCACGGTTCCTTCACTCGTTCATCCCACCGCGCATGTAGATCCCAGCGCCCGTCTAGCGGATGGCGTGGTGATTTACCCGCTGTGCGTCATTGATATGAATGTGTCCATTGAAGCAGGCACCGTTATTCATAACAATGTCACCGTCTCGCATGACAGCAGCATCGGAGAATGCTGCTTCCTCTCACCCGGCGTCACCCTTTGCGGTCGCGTCACGCTCGGTGCGGAAAGCTTTGTCGGGGCAGGCGCATTGTTCGCCAATGACCTGATCATCGCCCACAATGCCGTCATCGGCATGGGCACGGTGGTCACACGGAGCATTGAAACCGCAGGCTCATCCCTGATCGGGAATCCCATGCGGGTGCTGGAGAAAGCCCTGAATTTTTGAACTGACAGGCAACGCCCAATAAAAGCAGATGCACCCTTGGGCGTTCTTGCTATCTCTGACGGCGCATCATGACCGTCGTCATTCTTCAACCCAGTTATATCCCTTGGCGGGGCTTCTTCCACCTCATCCAGAAGGCGGACACGTTCGTGTTTTTTGATGATGTGCAATATGACAAACGCGGCTGGAGGAACCGCAACCGCATCAAGACCCAGAACGGCCCGGTTTGGCTGACCATTCCGGCGAATGCGAAGGGGAGCCAGACGGATAACATCCTCATCAAGGATGTGCCGGTGGTTTACGATGAAGACTGGACGAAAAAGCACTGGCGTTCTCTCCAGCTCAACTACGGCAAGGCTCCGTTCTTCAAACAATACGCGCCGCAGGTGGAAGCCTTCTACCAACAGCGTCCGGTGATGCTCGCTGATTTTACGATCTCCACTTCCATCACTCTTTCGGAGATGCTCGGCCTGAAGAACAAGAACTTTCTACGCTCTTCCGAACTCGAAGGAGTGGAAGGTCAGAAGACAGACCGCCTCCTTTCCGTGCTGCAAAAAGTGGGCGCGACGCATTACATCAGCGGGCCATCAGCGAAGGACTACATCGAGAATGACAAGTTCGAAGCGGCAGGCATCACGTTGGAATACATGGACTACCGCTACGATGAATACCCGCAGCTTCACCCGCCGTATGATCCGCAGGTTTCGGTCTTGGACCTGCTGTTCATGACTGGCCCTGATGCCGGGAAGCACATCTGGGGCGACGCTGAAATTTAAGACCATGAGCACGCCCACGCCTTTGAGCATTCCCTTCAATCGCTCGTCCCTCGAAGGACGTGAACTGGAGTATATTTTTCAAACCATCACCATCGGTCAGATCGCGGGTGACCAGACCTTTTCAAAGAAGTGTCACCAGCTGTTGGAAGACACGCTGGGCGTGCCCCGCGCTCTGGTCACCACGTCCTGCACGCACGCGCTGGAGATGGCGGCGTTGTTGTTGGACATCAGACCGGGCGATGAAGTCATCACGCCTGACTTCACCTTTGTTTCGACGATCAACGCCTTTGTCCTTCGGGGTGCGAAACCCGTCTTCTGTGACATCCGCAAGGACACGCTGAACCTGGATGAGACGGCGCTGGAGAGGCTCATCACGCCGCGCACGAAGGCCATCGTGCCCGTTCACTATGCCGGCGTCGGTTGTGAAATGGATGCGATTCTCGCCATCGCAAAGAAGCATGGAATCGCCGTCGTTGAAGACAATGCGCATGGCCTCTTCGGTAAATACAAAGGCCGGTGGCTGGGAACACTCGGGGGCATGGCCACGCAGAGTTTCCATGAAACGAAGAACATCACCTGCGGAGAAGGTGGCGCTTTGCTGATCAATGATGAACGGTTCATCGAGCGGGCTGAGATCATCCGTGAGAAGGGGACGAACCGTTCCCGTTTCTTCCGGGGGCAGGTGGATAAATACTCATGGGTGGACATCGGTTCCAGCTACCTGATGAGCGATGTGCTCGCCGCGTTCCTTTATGCACAGCTTGAGGTTTGGCAGAATATCCAGGCGAAACGGCGCTGCATCTGGGAGCGCTACGACGAAGAACTGCGGGATTGGGCCGTGAACCAGAACGTCCGCCAGCCCTTCATCCCAGCGCATTGTGATCAGGCCTGGCACATGTATTACCTACTGCTGCCGTCCTTAGAGCAGCGCACCGCTTTGATCGCTCATCTTAAACAAAGCGGCATTCATTCTGTCTTTCATTACCTGCCGCTGCATCTCTCCGATGTCGGCCAGAGCTTCGGTGGCCGAGTGGGAGATTGTCCCGTTTCACAAGACGTGAGTGATCGTCTGCTGCGTCTTCCGTTTCACAACAGCATGAGCGCGGAGGATCAATCACGCGCCATCGCCGCCATTACTTCATTCAACGTTCTCTCATGAAAGTCACCAACGCTTCAGGCCTCATCTTCATCGTCGGCACTATTTTGTTCACCGTCATCGGTCAGTTATCCTTCAAGCGCGGCATGACGGGCATTGGCGCGGCTCCAAAGGAAATGGTGCAAGTGCCTATCTTCATCGTGCAGACCTTGTTGCGTCCGTTCAATACCCTCGGCATCGTGTGCGCTTTATTGGCCATGGTTTCATGGATGGGGGCACTGTCCCGCTGTGAGCTGAGCTTTGCCTATCCGTTCATGGGACTGCCCATCGTGCTGGTAATGGCCTTGACTCCCGTGCTCTTCGGAGAACGTGTGGTGCTCCAGCAGTGGGTCGGGGTGGTGACGGTTTGCGTGGGATTGTGGATCGCGACGCGGTCTGGACAGTAACGATGGAGCGCGGAGCTTTAGCCCGCACAGATGCTGATACTGATGCGGGCTAAAGCTCCGCGCTCCATCATTAAATCCTCACCTGACCGGTGCCGGTCACGATGTATTTATAAGTGCAGAGTTCGGCGAGACCCATAGGCCCACGGGCGTGGAGTTTATCCGTGCTGATGCCGATCTCGGCTCCGAAGCCGAATTCCGCTCCATCATTGAAACGGGTGCTGGCGTTCCAGAGGACGACGGCACTGTCCACTTCGTGTTGGAAGGTCTTCGCGGCGGCTTCGTTGTCAGTCACGATGACGTCGGTGTGATGTGAGCCATAGTGATTGATGTGAGTGATGGCTTCGCTCTCGTTCGCCACGGTTTTCACGGAGAGGATGAGGTCGAGATACTCGGTCATCCAGTCTTCTTCCGTGGCTTCGAGGGAACCGGGCCAGAATTGGTGAGCTTCTTCATCGGCCCGGATTTCGACGCCTTTCGCGCGCAGAAGTTCAGCGAGCATCGGCGCGAAACCTTCGACGATTTCACGGTCAATCAAGACCGTCTCCACCGCGTTGCAGACGCCGGGCTTCTGGCATTTGCCGTTAATGATGATGTCGGCAGCCATATCCCAGTTGGCGGAGGCGTGGACATAGACGTGGCAGACGCCGTGGTAATGCTTCAGGACGGGCATCCGCGCTGATTCAACGACGCGCTCCACCAAGGCCTGACCACCACGGGGGATGATGAGATCGAGGTAGCAGTCCATCTTGGCTAGGCACTCGACGCTGTAGCGATCCGTGAAGGGCACGAGCTGGATGCTGTTCGCGGGCAGTCCGGCTGACTCGCCGCCTTTTTGCAAGGCCTCAGCGAGGGCGCGATTGCTCTCAATGGCTTCCGAACCGCCGCGCAAGATGGTGGCGTTTCCCGTCTTGAAACAAAGGACGGCGGCATCGCTGGTGACGTTTGGCCGTGACTCATAAATGATGCCGATGACCCCTATGGGCACGCGCACTTTCTGCATGTGGAGATGATTCGGACGCGTCCAATCCGCGAGCACTTCGCCAACGGGATCGGGCAGCTTGGCCACATCCTCAATGGCGCGAGCGATGGCTTCGAGCGAGTCTTGGTCGAGCTTGAGTCGGTCAATCATCGGCTTGCTCAAGCCTTTCTGGACAGCATTTTCGATGTCCTTGGCGTTAGCTAAAAGGATCGCAGTCTCGGATTTGCGGACTTCCTTGGCCATCGCCAGCAGGATGTCGTTCTTCTGCTGGGTGCTGAGCTTCACCAGCTCACGAGAGGCCGCGAGCGCACGTTCTCCCATCTCGAGAATGGTGTTTTGAATTTCGAGAGGTGATAGGCTCGGAAGGAGTTTGGAATGGGAGGACATAACTTCGCTTCAGTTACTTACGGACGGGGAATCTGGTGCCGATGCCATTGCCTTCAACCAAGTCGGAAATTTGCTCAGGATGACGGCCCGAGGCGATAATGCATTCAATGCCACCGACGACGGCATCACGGACGGCGCGCAGTTTTGAGCCCATTCCGCCAACGGAGAGCGTGCCTTTTTCTTCTTGAGCCAAGTGGAGAACGGTGTCCACATCAGTGACGAGAGGGATAATCTTCACGCCGGGACCATCGCCGAGATCCATGAGGCCGGGGACGCTGGTGAGCAGGATGAGGAGCTCGGCACCCCAGAGAAGGGCGACGCGGGCGGAGAGTTTATCGTTGTCTCCAAAGCGGAGTTCCTCAACGGCCACGGAATCGTTTTCGTTGATCACTGGGACGACCTCTGGGTTTTCAAGGAGGCGTTGCAGGGTGGCTTTCACGCGCTCTGCACGCTCTTTGCTCTCAAGGTCGGAGTGCGTCAAAAGCAACTGGGCGACATGCATTCCGTGGCCCCGCAGGTAGCTCTGGTAAGTGTGCATGAGATGCGTCTGCCCCACGGCGGCGCAGGCCTGGAGCGTGATGATGTCCTGCGGGCGTTCTTTGAATCCCATCGGCTTCATGCCACTGGCGACGGCTCCACTGCTGACGACGACAACTTGGTGTCCGCGCCGTTTGAGTTCAGCGATGGCTTGAACGAGTTTGCAGAGTTGCTCCTCATCCATCTCGGCACGGTCAGTGCGGGTGAGGATGCCGGAGCCGAATTTAAGTAGGACGCGTTTACTGCTCATGCTGAAGATTTAGGGTGGGCAGTTTGAGCGAGGGTGGGGGGGATTGCAAGCATGGGAGTTACGGGCTACGAGGCTACTGCGGGAAAGGTGCGTGATTAATCATCTTCCGCGCCTTAAGAACTGGGGAAAAGTAGGCTCTTTAGTGTTTATCCTGACGGGGATGATGAAAACGGTGCATTTTTTTCTGGCGCGTTAATCGCAATCTGTTAAAAAGATCACCCTTTGTTAAGAAAACTCTTGCCGATGATCGCTTCCATCCCGCAAAGTATATCCACATTTGATTCCCGTTTTGGGATTGGATCTATGAAACACCTTTCGGTCATTGCCCTACTCACTTTTGCCACTGGAGCGCTGTTTGCCCAAGCTCCAGCCAAGCCTGCCACTACGCCTACGGTTCCTACTGCAGAAGGTCCGCTCAACTCGGAGCAGGAAATGGAACAACTCTATTCTGAGGCGGCAGCGGCGTTCAACGGTCAGAAATATGACGTAGCGCTCCAGAAGATCGGCGTCATTCACACGAAGACGAACAACAAGGACTTCGAGAAGGTGATGTTCCTAGAGGGAGCGTGTTTGTTTAATATGGAACAGCATGACAAGGCTGTGGAAGTCTTGTCCAAGTTCATCTCAACGTTCCCAAAAAGCGAAAGCCTGAATGCGGCTAAGATGGCCATCGGGCGCGCTTACCTGAAGAAAGGCGATCCTGAAAAAGGCGTCGCTGCTTTGAAGGATGTCGCGGCTTCGGCCCCACAACTACTGGGCGAAGCGGGATTGGAAATCGCCAATTACTACAAAAAGAACGAGAAGCCGGATGAGGCTCTGGAAATCCTGGAGACGGTGACCAAGGGCGGTCCCACATCACCCGAAGCGATTCAGGGCATTTTGATGATGGCTGAAATTTACCTCGGGAAGAGCGATGCGGAAAAGGCGGGAGCCACGCTCGAACGTCTCAAAGGAGGCGCTGCCGCTGATGAGAGCATTGTTCAACTCAACGGCATCTCCATCAAGATCGGTGACGAGATGGCGGAGAAGAAGAGCTACCCCCAAGCATTGGTGGCCTATCAAAATGCTCGGCGCAAAGGCGAGATCATCCGCATTCAGAAAGCTCGCGTGGACAAGATCGAAGAGTGGATCAAACAGACGGAGGCGGGCAAGAAGGTGATCTTCATGAACAAGCCAATCGGCAAAGAAGAACTGGAGGGGATGCTCGCAGGTAACAAGACGATCTTGGATGAGATCGAGAAGAACAAGGACTACGATGCCGCGTTGTTCTACCGCTTGGGCCAGTGTTTCTTTGAGATGCAGCGTTTTTATGAAGGTGAACTGGCCTTCCAAAAAATCTATGATGAGCACAAGGATTTCAGCGCGCGGGATCGCTCTCTGTTCGGCATGGTAATGTGCTATACGGCTTTGGGGCGCACCACTAAGGCGTTCGATTACTGCAAAAAGTATCTCAGCGAGTTTCCTGAAGGCTCCAACATCGTCAACATTACCGATCTCTATGGCGAACTCGCTTATAAGAGCGGTCAGATTGATGAAGCTATTAAAGTCATCGGAGCAGCGATGAGCAAGAAAGGCGCGGATCGTGAGCGCCTTGGCTTCTTCCTCGGTTCCATGCTTTTTGAGGCCCAGCGTTTCGATGACGCTCGCACGCAATTTCAATCTCTTATCCAGGAGTTCCCGAAGTCCGTTTATAAGGACGATTCCGAGTATCGCATCGCGTTGACCTACTTCTTCGAGAACAAATCCAAAGAAGCCCGTGGAGCCTTCAAGAATTACGTCGCTGGGAACCCCAAAGGTCAATATCTGGTGGATGCCAAGTATCGTCAGGCCTTCATCATCTATCAAGCGGCGACCACTGGCCAAGGTGGAAGCATAGATGAAGCGCTCGAAATCCTTGAGAAGCTAACCAAGGAGTCACCGAACGATCAAAATATAGGTCAGGTTTATTCACTGCTCGGTGACATCTACAGCAGCCGTGTAGCGCAGTCCGATTCCAAGCATGACTATACCAAAATGGCCACGGCTGCGTATCGTAATTCTGTCGATAAGGCCAAATCAGATGATGTGCTGAACTACGCGATTGAGCAGCTCACCAATCTTTTGGTCGCTGATAATCTCTGGACCGATGTTGCGGATGTCTGGGGCACCTACTACTCCACGCACAAAGATAGCCCGTTGGCGTTGAAGGCCATTTACTGGATCTGCCGCGCGAAGGAAAAAGAGAAGAAAGTTGAGGAAGCACAGAAACTGATCGCCAGCGCGGTGCTTCCACACATGGGGAATCCAGCCAATGAGCAGGTCGAGGTGCTTCTTCAACAGTTGGTAACTATGATGGTGCCGAAGAAGCGTTCCGGCAAAGCCGCCGCTCCGAAACCATCTGCTCCCGCTACTGTAGCCAAACCAGAGGGCGCAGATGCTGCTGCCAAACCAGCCGATGCTAAGCCTGCTGAAGCAGCAGCAATGGCGACTGATAAACCAGCGGAGATGGCTCCTGCGGCGGCGACCCCACCCGCAGTTGCGCCTGTGGCGACTTTTGCCGAACTCGAAGAGCGTCTAAAAAAGCTCCTCACTCCTGAAGGTGATGGGGCCACGATTAATGGAACCGCTGCCGCTCGCGTCCTCTATGCCCGCGCTTTGCTCGCCCGTTTCATGAAAAACGTGCCGATGTTTGAGAACCTCATTTCCATAATTCCAGATGCTGCGAAGCCTGAAGAACTGAGCCCGCTGCTCCTTTCGACCCTAGCGGAAATGCTCCGAAAGAAAGGCGACTCTGAGAAGGCTGCTCTTTACTTCAACCGTATCCGCGAAGCTTATGCAGGCGGTGAATTCGGCGACAAGGCACCTGTGGGCTTGGGTGAGATCGAGTTTGAAAAAAAGAACTACGATGCTGCGCTCAAGCTCTTCATTGAAGCCATCGACAAGTATCCTTCGAGTTCCAGCATTGTTGACGCGACCTTGGGCAAAGCGAAGTGTCTCTTGGCTCTGAAGAAATATAAGGAGGCAGAGACGCTCTATCTTTTCATCGCCCAGGCGGCAGACTTCAAAGGCGAACCAAGGGCCTCTGCCTATTACCATCTCGGTGAGATCGCTGAAGCGAACAAGGATGCCAAGAAGGCCATCGGGAACTACAATCGTGTCATCCTCTCCATGCCGAAATACAAAATTTGGCTGGCCAAGTGCTACCTCGCCGCCGCAAGATGTTGGGTGGATGAAGGCAAGAAAGAAGACGCGGTAAAATTACTCCGTGAGATGTTGGCTGGCAAAGGTATGGAAGAGCTCCCCGAGTTCAAACAGGCGCAAGACCAGCTTGCGAAAATCGCCGGATAGTTTGAATTGTTTACTTTTTTAAGACATGAGCCGTTTGCAGAATCTGCTTCTATCAATGCTGTCCCTCTGCGCTCTCACGAGCGTCGTGCAGGCGCAGTCCATCGTGCTTAAGGACGGCACCCGCTTGGCCCCTCAAGACATCACCATTGCGGATGGCAAAATCTCCCGAACGATCAAACTGAGCAACGGCCAGTCGGGAAAAGCTTCGGTGTCGTTCGCGGACATTGAACGCTTAGATTGGGCCAATCCCAAAGAACTGAGCGATGCGCGCCAGTTGATGGCGGCTGGTAAAGCCAAAGAGGCGATTGAAGGTCTCGTCAAAGCAAAGGCTTATTTTGAGCCCTTCAAAGAGATCAATGGCAACCCCTATAAGGAAATCGTCTTCGCTCATACCGAAGCACTGGATGCAGCGGGTGATTTTGACAGTCTTCTTCGCGTGCTGCCCGAAGTGAATCGTATGCAGTGGGACGAAGATCACAAGCTCAAGCTCCGCATCATAAAGCTAAACATGGATCGCCGCACTTCCCCAGACATGGATCGCATTCAGGCTGAAGCGGAATCACTGCTCACGGAGACGGATGACGCCTCCATTTCCGCACGTCTTTGGATGACGTTGGGTGATATTCACACCAAAAAGGAACGCTGGGAGGAGGCCTTCACGGCCTACCTTCATATTCCGGTCTTCTACGGAAGCCAGGCGGCATTGGTTCCCCAGGCAGAACTGATGGCGGCCCGCAGCCTCCAGAAGTTGGAGAGGTTTAAAGATTCCGCAGCCATGTTCCAGCGTATTGCCGGAGCTTACCCAGGCTCGGAAGTCGCAGAAACCGCCAAGAAAGAGGGCGTCACGATCAATGGCTTGGAAAACAAGCCTGATAAGCCCATTGCCAAAGCCGCCGCCAAAGATTCCAAGAAATAACATCCACTCATAACCATCAAATAACACGCACATGTCTCGCTCCCTCACTGAAATCAAATATGCCATTGGCCGCTGGATGCTCTGCACCACTCTTATCGTGGGTGCCCTTCAAATCGCCGCTCCTGCTTTCGCTCAGGAAGCAGCGGCTGCTGCCGAAGGCGGGGCCAAGAAAATCGTCACTCAGGAATCCTGGTGGGACACGATTGTTGAAGGTGGTTGGGTGATGTATCCCATCGGCGCATTCTCCATCGCTACTATCTGGTTGATCGTGGATCTTTGGATGCGTATTTCCATTAAGCGCCTGGCTCCTGATGCTCAGGTAAATGCGGTGAAAGACCTCTTCCGCATGGGAGACTACGTGGGTGCCTATCAGTTCGTGAAGGATGGCAACACCGCTTTTGCCGAAGTGATGCGCGTCAGCCTTAGCTTCGTCGGTGAAGGTCAGGCGGCCACTGAAGAAGCGATGATTGGCGACATTCAAAAGACCAACTCACAACTTCAGACCCGCATTAACTACCTTTCCGTTATCGGTGTTTGCACTCCGATGGTCGGTCTGCTCGGAACAGTTTCCGGGATGAAAGGCGCGTTCCGTGCCCTGAAAGAATCCGGCTCTGGTGATGCAGGAGCGCTCTCAGGTAAGATCGGTGAGGTTTTGATCGCTACCGCTTCCGGTTTGGCCATCGCTATTCCTGCTTTCATGTTCTTTTACTTCCTGCGCAACAAGCTTCAGGGGGCCATTCACGGACTTCAGGAAATCGTTTTGAGCCTGTTCCGCAAAATGCCTTACGAGCATCTCAAGGATTGCCATGTGGGCGAAGAAGAATTCTATGCTGCTACGCCAAACTGGGTGGCCGCAGAGGAAGCTGCACCTGCGGGCTCCTAGTCCTCAGTAGGCGATAATGGTCATTATTCATCAACCCTTCTTTAGAAAGAATTACTTATGGGCGGAGGCGGAGGCGGCGGAGACGGCGAACCTGAATTTCAGATCGCGCCGATGATTGACGTGTTGCTGGTGTTGCTCATTTTCTTTATGAGCATCACCACCTCACAGGTGATGAAGGTGGATAAGGACATCCAACTTCCTCTAGCACCAGATGCTAAACCGAAGGAAAAGAAGAACAGCAGCACTGGTGAAGATCCGCTCAATATCAAGTGGGATCCGACCAAGCTGAAGGCGACTCTTAACTTCGATGGGAAGAACTATGACCAGACCTCAGAACTGGTCGGGGTGCTCCAAAAGCGTAAGGAAAACTATAAGATTTATCGCGTCATTATCCGTGGGGATAAGCGTCTTCCAGCGGTCGAAGTGCAGAAAGCGATGGCCATTCTAGGCGAGGCCGGAATGGATAACATCGCGTTCTCCGCGCAAGATAAGTAATCAGCCGTCCTATGAAAAAACAAGTCGTCAGTGATGAAGTCAATTTGGGCTTCCAGATAGCGCCGATGATCGACGTGGTATTCGTCATCATGCTCTATTTCATGGTCATGGCCAGTTCCGTGAAGAAGGAGCAGGAGTTAAAAACCGCTTTGCCCACGGTGGCCCAAGCTCAAAAAAGTGAAGAGCAGCCCCCCGATGAAATCACCATTATCATCAACGAAGACGGCGGCGTGACGATGAACGAAGAGGACATGGACTCTCCGACCGACAAGAAGATGCCGACGCTAACGCAGAACCTTGCCCGTCTGAAGATTGATGCTGATGCCGGCGGCAGAAAGGTTTTGGTCACAGTGCAAACTGAGGAACAGGCCAAGTATGAGCGCGTCATTGACGTTCTCAATTCTCTGACCAAGGCCCGTATTGAGAACGTAACCTTCACGGTGGGCACTGCGGATCAATAGCCTCCGATTATTTTAATCAATTTTCCAATAAACTGGGTGTGTGCCCGTCAACTCATTAACCCTCCACTATTATGAGTAATCCTAACGATACCCCAGAGATTCCTGCGCCAGTCATTCCACCTCCTGTGGCTGCCATGCCCGTGGTGAATGTCCAGTCCTTGACCCCAAGCACCGCCAGCACTCATGTCCCTTTGGCGGTTTCCTCATCCATTCCGGTTGCACCTGCACCGGCTCTTCATGGCGCACCAGTTTCTCCCGCAGTTCATTACGAAGCCCCGGTGCCCGCCATTCCAGCGCCCGTTAAGCAGAAGAACATCATCGCCCGCTATTGGGGCATGATTGGTGGCGGTTCTCTCGCCATCAGCTTGGCCATTCATGCGGGATTGATTGCCTTGGCCATCGTGATTGTGACCGTATCCGTGCATGAGCCCAAGGTGGACTTTCTTCCCGGTGGCGGCAGCAAAGGTGCGGCAGACGCTTCCCAGCAAATGGCCCATCAGGTGCAGAACAAGAAGCGCACCAATTTGAATAAGAGCACGCCGATGCGCCGCGTGGTGAGTAACTCCACTACCGCTAGCAGCATCTCCCTGCCTGACGTGCCGATGGACTCCATCGACGTGCCTGAAATGTCCAGCCTCATGGGCGGTGCGATGGGCAGCGGCGGAATGGGCAATGCGGGAAGCGGTGGCGGTTTTGGCAAGGGTCAGGGCATCGGCGGGCAGGCTGGCTTTGTCAGTCTTCCCCCTTCCATGAAAAGCCGTTGTAGCAGTGCTGAACGCCTTCAGAAGCTCCGTGAAAGCGGTGGTTCACCCGAGTGTGAAAAGGCCGTCAGTAATGCGCTTGAATTTCTCAAGACCAAACAGAACAAGGATGGCTCATGGGGCACAGGTCACAAGTGTGGTATGACCGGCATGGCGCTTCTTTGCTACCTCGGTCGTTGCGAGACACCAGATTCTCCTTTCTTCGGTGATAACGTCATGAAGGGCGTGCTTTACCTTCTGGAAGTGGCCAAGAAAAATCCGGACGGCATCTTCTCTGAAAAACCTGAAGCAATCGGCGGTGCTTACGAGCACGGCATAGCCACTTATGCGATGGGCGAGCTTTACACCTTGGCCCGTCTTGGTAGTAAGTCACTTCCTGGAATGCGGGATGCCTTTGAGAAGGGTGTGAAGAAGATCATTGAAATGCAGAACGACAGTGGCTCGTGGGATTATTACACGAAGAACGGTGCCGCTTCCAAGCGTGATGACATCTCCGTCACTGGCTGGCAATATCAGGCACTGAAGGCCGCGAAACATACTAACCTTCCTATTAATGGACTGCACCCTGCCATTGATAAAGCAGTGAAATATCTGGAGAAGCAGCAAACGCCCGATGGTGGTTTTGGAGCCGTAAGCCGTGAAGCGCATTACAATCAATACAACATGTCCGGTGCCGCCATTCTAGGGATGCAGACCCTTGGTCATGGTAAGTCCGTCTCTATCAAAAAAGGCGTCAAATTCCTAGATGATTTCACGACTAAAGAGCCGCCGGACTGGAGTAAGAACGCGAACCTGTATGCTTGGTATTATTACGCTCAGGTCTTCTTCCAGGCTGGTGGGAGCGAGTGGAAGAAGTGGAACGATGTAGCTCTTCCTCAGATCCTTGGCAACCAACGCGCCGACGGTGGTTGGAAGGATGAGAAATTCGACTTCGCAGCTTCCTCTACGACATCGGCAGGTGCTGATCGCGATATTTATCGCACGGCTCTCTGCACTCTGATGCTGGAAGTTTACTACCGCTATCTCAAGGTCGGGGATCGCGAACAGGGTTCCATCTTTGATAAGAAATAGGACTCTAGCCAGCTTCACTCATACAAGCCGCGTCTCATCATTTCGATGAGGCGCGGTTTTTTTATTGGAACCTTTTTTC
>JANYJH010000160.1 GCA_025361865.1 Phragmitibacter sp. | reverse complement strand
CTTCGAAAGCATCTCCGCGAAAGTGGATGGCGAACCTTGCGTCATCCACATCGGCCCCGGCGGCGCTGGCCACTACGTGAAGATGATCCACAACGGCATCGAATACGGCGACATGCAGCTCATCTGCGAAGCCTATAACATCTTCAAACACGCAGGCTTCACCACCGACGAAATGGCGAAGGTCTTCAACGACTGGAACGAGGGTGACATGCAGAGCTACCTCATCCAGATCACCGGCAAGGCCCTTGAACAGAAAGACCCAGAGACCGGTAAGTCCATCGTCGAACTCATCGTGGATAAGGCTGGCCAGAAAGGCACGGGCCAATGGACGCTGCTTAACGCCGCTGAGAATGCCGTTGTCATCAGCACCATCAACGCCGCCGTTGAAGCCCGCATTCTCTCCTCCAAGAAGAAAGCCCGTGTCGAAGCCAGCAAGGAACTCACCGGCCCCGTGGTCAACATCAGCACCGCCAAAGCCGAGCTGGTGAAGAAAGTTCACGACGCTCTCTACGCTTCCAAAGTCATCAGCTACGCCCAGGGTCTCGACCTCATCAAAACGATGGGCGAAACCAAGAAGTGGGGCCTTGATCTCGGTCGCATCGCCTCCATCTGGCGCGGCGGTTGCATCATCCGTGCTCGCTTCCTGAACAGCATCACCGACGCTTATCGTCAGAACCCTGAATTGAGCAATCTCATGCTCGCTCCGTTCTTCAAGGATCTGCTCAACAGCACCCAGCAGAACTGGCGTGAAGTGGTGTCCATCGCCACCCTCAACGGCATCCCGGTCCCAGCATTCTCAGCCAGCCTCGGCTACTACGACAGCTACCGTGCCGAGCGCCTCCCGGCGAACCTCCTCCAGGCCCAACGCGACTTCTTCGGTGCCCACACCTACGAGCGCACCGACAAGCCTGAAGGCGAGTTCTTCCACACGGAATGGCCTGAGGTCATTGGTTAACCCGAAAGGAGTGCGGACACTACTGACCGCTTCATTCAATCAACACGAAGGCGGCTGAGGAAACTCAGCCGCCTTTTTCATTTAACAGAAAACGAGTATGGTCCCACCATGTCCTCGGAATTAACCCCCGAATATATCGCGTCACTGCGCAGAACCAGTGGTCAGCAAAAGCTACGCACAGCCTTTGGTTTGTATTGGTCAGCCCGTAAACTTAAAGCCGCCCGCCTCCGCGAACAACACCCCGACTGGACCGGGGAGCAGGTGAAGCAGCGGGTAAAGGAGATCTTCATGCATGCCGTCACATGAATGATCCCACCTGTGGCCAGCATGAGTGCCGCACCCACGGAGCATAGCCCCCGACCCTGTGAAGCATGACCCCCAGGACGGACCAGCCTAGGGTCCGCAGTGTCCACCGCTCCCTCGTGCCGTCCCACCTTCATCGCGCCACCATGCGGAATTCGCCCCCGCGCCGGTCACCATTAACCCCCGCAGCGTCCAACTTCACCCACGCGCCATGCAACCTGGCCCCGCGAGGTGCCACATTCGCCGCCAGAAGTGTCCACCTTCACCTCCAGCTCATCCAGATGCCCCTGCACCCCGGTCAACGCACAAAATCATTTGCGCCTGAGTAGAGAGTGTCGAACCTGCGCCGCTATATTCCGTGTCATAATTCAGCAAATCAATCCAACTCAGCCTCCCATCCCACCCTCATGACTAACCGCGAGCTCGCCATCTACAACGCCCTCCAAGGCATCGTCCCATTCGCCAAGGCCCACGCCTCGGACTTCCCGGACACCAGCAAAGCGAAGGCCGGCTTCGCCCGTGTCCCGCTCATTATCCAGGAAATCGGCCCCGTAAACACCGGCGTCGGACGCCCCGCCAGCCCCTCCACGGCCATGAAGCAAAGCCTCATTGATGAAGTCTGGGACGACCTGCTCGACATCGCCCGCACCTCCCGCACCATCGCGAAGGACGAGCCCGGATTCGATGTCAGCTACCGCCTCGGCGATAACACCCACGTAGAGGTCATCAGCACCGCTGGCAGCATTCTTGAGCTGCTGAAAGACCCGGCCACCGCCGCCAAGTTCGTGGCCTATGACCTGCCCGCCGACTTCGTGACCGACCTCACCGCAGACCTCGCCGCCATCAGCGGAGAAGGCGAGGAGC
>JANYJH010000124.1 GCA_025361865.1 Phragmitibacter sp. | reverse complement strand
ATGGCGACAGCTCATGGACACAGAAGAGGCAGCGGCTTGGGCCTCGTTTGATCCCGCGAACGAACTCGTCCGCCTTCATCATGTTGCGTTCGTCCGTCGCGTGCTTCTCAATGAGTAGCAGAAGAGCGATGAAGGCTTCATCCGCAGCCTTCTTATCGCGAATGGCCAGACGGGCCATGAGTGAGAAGCCGGAGCGCCGCACGAACTCCTCATCGCGCTCGGCCCATTCTGCGGCCTTCGCAAACCGGAGCGGATGCTTCGCAAACAGTTCACCACAGAGCTGATCACACACATCCCATGAGTCGGTCTCGATCACTAGGCGCTCCATCTCTGCTTCGCTCAAAGCCTCGCCTTTGCCGATGAAGGCCGTCAACACCCGCGCCTCGTGAATGCCGCTCGACCACAATTCCAACGCCAAGACAGGGTCTTGGCCGATCTCCTTCGCGAGCCGTCTGAGAAGGGGCACGGAGACACCCAGAATGATTCCGGTTGAGGTAATGCCGAAGCGCGCCATGCCTGCCGCATTGACGGGATTAGCATGAGATTGCAGACGACGGAGGGCTTCTTTGAGGGTCATGCGGAGATGACTTTGGCGAGGGTGGACTGGTTCAGTAATAGCGCGCCGAGAAGGTCTGTGCGCTTCTCCGCCTTTTCATAAAGCGCGAAGATGCGGTCTGCGCTGGTGGCTGGTGAAACTTCCATCAGGACATTAACCTGGTCAGGATAGGACTGAAGAGCATCCGTCAAAGTGGTCGGCGTTCTCGTCTGCCACGCGCCGGATAATGCCAAGGAACGCCCTTTTGAGGTGAGTGCTTCAAGGTGGTCCCAGTCAGGAATTTCCAAGCGCGGAATGACGGCTCCCGGCGGAATCGGCGCGGGATCGAGCACCCAGCCATCTGGCATGACGGAGAGCAGCGTGTTGAAATGATTGCTCCGCATTTCCAGCTCCCAGAAGGATTGCAGCGGTTTCAGGCGCAGCAGTGCAGGCCAGATGGCGGCCTCATCTGCGGAAGCTACCGCGAGCGCCGCTGAGGGTGCTTTGCTGCCTGGGTTCATCTCATGCCAGCGCGCCGCCACTTCCGCTGCGGCGGTTTCATCCAAAAGCAGTTTCGCAAGGCTCAAGCCGCTGGCGGTCGGTAGTAGAGCGACCGCGAAGGTTCCCACTCCTTCAAGCAGGCCGAGCTTGGCTGCGTCAGGGGCTTCTTGGAAATACGGCTTCCATTCGTCCATGCGGCCCGGTTTGGCGACCCGATTCAGGAGAACCTTTCGAGCGTGCAGAAAGCGTTCAATGCCCAGCCCCAGTGAGGAAAGAATGCGCCACTGAGCTTTGGGAATCTCCAGCGGTGGTCGAACAGAAGCGGTGCTCAGGGATGAAGCAAAGTCAGACATCAGAGCGGATGATGCACCAAGGCACGGCTCTGCTCACCCGATATTAACGTCGCCACTTGGTTATATTGATTGCATTAACCATAATTTTTATTACATTGGCGCTCCCATGCTGATGTATCACTCACCTCGCAAATCTTCCCAAGGCTTCAGCTTGGTCGAGGTGCTCGTCGTCGTCGCTATCCTCGGCATCATGGCTTCAATCGCTGTCGCGAGCTTTTCCAGTGGTCAGCGTCAGGTCTTTGTGGACACGCATGATCGTCGCAATGCCCAAGAACTCTCAGCCGTCTGTGCGGGCGCTCAGGCTGCCGGGCTGGATTTTGTCGTCCCTGGCGACTTGAATACGACGGTGCAAAACATCGTCACGGGCGGGACTCCCAGTTCAGGAGCCTTTTCAGGGAGATACTTCAGCGTTCAAGGAATGCAGACCGCAGATGCCTCCACTGCCAAACGTTTTCTGCTGATTCAAGGAGGTCAACTGATCTACAATCCCTGATCGGGCTAGCGCTGACAAGCCGGACACCAGCAGGCCGTGCGACCACGCAGGTCTTCTTTGACCAGACCGACGCCGCATCGAGGACAGGACTTGTTCTTATCCCAACGATGAAGAAAGAGCCACGACTCCGGCGGGTCTGACCAGTCCATGCCGATAGTCTTCAAGGCGACCTCACAGACCTTCTTCAGGGTCTTGCGTAACGCGCTCGTTTGCTTCGCCTCCAGCTCACCCGCAGGCGTGGTGGGGAGCAGTCGCATCTGCCACATCACTTCGTCCGCCATCCAGTTACCGACACCGGGAAAGTAGCGCTGATCCAGCAGGAGCGCTTTCAAAGGCGTCTTCGGGTGGCGTTGTAAAATGGATTGAACGCGCGGTAATGTGAACCCTTCATCCATCGGCTGTGGTGGCAGCTTCAGCCAAGGCTCAGGCAAGGCTTTCCCACAGAAATACTGCACGCGACCGAACATCCGTGGGTCAGTAAAAACCAGCGCGAGTTTCTTCGTATTCAGCACGAGATGATCATGCTTTTCCGGCGTGTAAGGCTGCGGCCTGGATTTGAGATCGCCCGTCATGCCCAGATGAAGGCCCAGCCAATGCCCGTTGCTGAACTCAAAGAGCATCTGCTTCCCATGCGTGCGGAAGGCACGAAGCTTCTGGCCGATGAGTCCGCTTTGTAAGGCTGCGACATCGCAACCGCGAAAGACGCGCGACTTCTCATGCAAGGCCACATCAGCGATGAGCTGGCCTTGGCCAACGTCCCACTGCTTTGCGAAATAGAAAACCTCGGCGAGTTCAGGCATGGGAAGGAATACGGATTGATGAGCAGCGAGGGTGCATCACGCTTAAACTGTTCATTAGCCCACTAGTCAATGATTGACAAAACGAGCCGTGGGACTTTAGAATCGCAAAAATCACAAAAACGGAGGATTGGCATGAGCACATTCGGTTACGGCGAAGAGCAACAACAACGGAGCGTTCCGCCACTGCACAGCGAGAAAATCATCGGTGACCGCAAGACTTTCTTCCTCGATTTAAAGGAGAATGAGCGGGGGCGCTTCATTAAAATCACGGAGGATGTTCGCGGTCGGCGGGACACGATCATGCTGCCGCTGGAGGTGGCTGAGGACTTCGCTGACGCTTTGGATCGCGTGCTGGAGGCGAACAAGCAGATGGAATAGCGGCGCTTCTGAACAAAGCGTAACCAATCGGGCACCCGTAACGTCATGGAGGTAGGTGACAACGACTGATCCATGCCTGACGAACCACTGCGAGCCCCCGACCTTACGGCCCTCGTGGCGCTCGTGCGCGACCATGCGGATGAGGGCGCGGCGCGGCAGTTGGTGGAGCATTTGTTTCCGCTCGTTATGCGCATCGTTCGCGGGCATCTGCCGCGACGCAGCAGTGAGGAAGACTTGGCCCAGGAGGTCTTCATGAAAATGTTCGCGCGCATGGAGCAATGGCGGGAGGTCATGCCCTTTGAGCACTGGGTTTCCCGAGTGGCGGTGACGACCTGCCTCGATGCACTGCGCTACCAAAAGCGCAGGCCAGAACTGCGTTGGGCGGACCTTTCTGAAAGTGAGGCCAAGGTCTTGGATCAAGTGCTGCACGATGAAAACGAAACGATGGCGGGCGATGCGGTGGCTTCACGCGAGCTGGCTCATCAATTACTCGCCATGCTGAATCCTGCGGATCGCCTCGTGCTGACGATGATGGATATGGAAGGCCGTTCCGTGGCGGATGTGCAGGCGGCAACAGGTTGGAATACGGCGCTCATCAAGGTGCGCGCTTTCCGTGCCCGGCGAAAGCTTCGGAAGCAATTCGAGATACTGGAGGCAAATCAAAAATCATGAACCCGAACCGAACCACAACCCCTTGGGAGAGGCTCACGAAGCAGGCCGCGAAGGCTCCTGAACAGACATCTGCGCTGCCCCTCGGCTTCAGCACGCGCGTCATCAGCCAGTGGAAAGCGCAATCGCTGGAAAGCGCCTGGACCATGCTCGAATGGTTCACCTGGCGCGGTGTGGGAGTGGCTACATTAGTCCTCCTCGGTTGCGCCGGCCTGAACTACGAAGCCTTCTTCACGCCCAGCGAAACTCTAGCTGCTGGTGAAACGCTCATTTCATTCCTCGAACCATGATACTGCTGCGACATTGGAAATTGATCTTCGGCTTGTTCGCTATCTATGTGGCGGGCATCTGCACCGGCCTCGTGCTCACCGTCGGTGGCATCAAACACTTTGTGGACAGGCAGGCCAATCAGGACTTCTGGGTAAAGGCGCGGCTGGCTGAGCTGGATCACGGCTTGAAGCTGACGACGGAGCAAAAAACGAAGCTCAAGCCCACGCTGGAAAACGCTTCCGAGCGTTTCAAAGGGATCGTGCGGGAAGCCTTTGTCAAAGTCATCCAAACCGTGAATGCAACACATCAGACGATCAACCAAGAGCTAACTCCTGAACAGCAGAAGAGCTTTGAAAAAATGAGAGCGGACAATATCAAACGCTGGGAGGAATTCGCGAAGAAGGAAGCCAACAAGGCTCCTCCGAAGCCGATGTAGTGCCGTAGCATAGGCATCCTGCCTGTGGGTAGAATAGGCTTCCAGCCTGTTTGCTTTTATGAATTCAGGCAAGATACCTGTGCTATACCTGCGGCGTCCTAATCTCCGCGAAGATCAGCCTTCCCGCGCTGGTATGCGTCATCCCGCTTACGACGATGGGCACTGTCTCACCAATAAAAGTAGCGGCGTGATTCACGACGATCATCGCGCCATCAGGCAGGTAGCCAACGGCCTGATGCTTGTCCTTGCCGGGCTTCACGAGACTGAGATCAAACTCATCCCCCGCGCAGACTTCAGGTTGCAAGGCCCGCGCGAGATCATTGAAGTTCAAGACCGTGACGCCCCGCAGTTGAGCGACTTTGCCAAGGTTCACATCATTGGTAAGCAGCCGCGCATTGATCTCACGAGCCAGCGTGACCAATCGCGTATCCACAGGCTCGTTCTCGTGCAACGTGTCTTCATGAATAGTGATCTCGATGTTGGCCGCAGTCCGCATCCGCTCGACGATTTCGAGGCCGCGTTTGCCGCGCTCACCCTTGATGGAGTCACGGGAATCTGCGAGCCGTTGCAGTTCATCCAACACGAAGCGCGGAATGACGAAGATGCCGCTGAGAAAGCCGGTCGCGTAGATTTTTGGAATCCGCCCATCAATGATCACGTTGGAATCAAGCAGCATCGGCTCGCCTTCAGAAGCGTCACGGCGGAAGCGCACGTAAGGGATGATGAAGGAGAACTGATCGCGATCACTGCGCAGCGCGAGCGTGATTCCGAGGAAGCCGAAGCAGGCATAGATACAGATTTCAATGACGCTCTTGAGCGAGCTGGAATCTTCTAAGTTAAGAAACCACGGGAGGTCAAAAATACCGATCTTCGTGATGAGCCACGCACAGAACAGCCCGGTCAACAGGCCAAACGTGGAGAACGAAAAATCCCGGAAGGTGAAGCGACCCAGCAGGGAATCCACGAGAATAAAAAAAAGGCCAACGGCCAATCCACCGAGCGTTCCGTTCCAAATGGGCTGCCGATACCCTGCGGCGATGGCCGAACCGATGAGCACAGCCAGCGTGAGGAAAAGCACGCGAGCGAGACGGATGGACCAAGGGACGGGCATGGCAGAGATATAGTCGCAGTTGCGCGTGTTACTCAAGTTCGTTCTCAGTCGCCGTCACTTCCGCAGCAGGTAGCGTCAGCTTCGTGAGCGGCTTCACCACGTTCGTGGGCAGCGGACGCACGCGCTCGAAAATGCCATTGCCCAGCTCTGCGCTGGTCTCATAGCCACGACGGAACATCTCCAGCTTCGCATCAATATTATCCACATGATGCAGCACGATGGCCTCGGGAGTTCTCGGCAAAACAGGCGAGCCAAACTGCATCTCCCCATGATGCGAGCCGATGAGATGCAACAGATGAAGGCGGACGAGTTCGTTCGCGGGATCAAACGAGGCCCAAGCCGCTGCCTCTTCTGTGTCCATGAGCTGTCGCCATAATTTATTGACCACTTCAAGGCCGAGCGAGATGTGCCCGATGAGCTCGCCATGCAGCGAGTAGGGCATGGTGAAGCTACCCTCCGCGTAATTGTTCTCCCACAGTTTTCCACAATCATGGAACAGGACTCCGGCCACGAGCAAATCACGATTCAGAGCGGGATACGCTTCGGTGATCTTCACCGCACTGCGCATCATTTGGGAGACGTGCTCCACCAAACCACCGCGTCTGGCGTGATGATAATCTCTCGCAGCGGCGGCTCGCTTGAAGCGGTCGCCATGCAGTTGCAGGAATAATAAACAGACGCCACGGAGTCGGGGATCGGCTATCTCTGAGACGAAGTTGGTGATCGTTTCATAGTCAAGGCGTTGCTGATCGCGAGTGTCCTCATCACCACTGAGCAGCGCCTCCACTTCTTCCATTTCCAGCACGCGCAGCGCCGGGTTCCGAGGTTCGAGACCATACTTGCCACTCTCCCAATGCGCCGCGAGTTCCATCCATTCGCCTTTGCGCAAAGCGGCTGCCTGAGCAAAGGAAGGGTTGTTATCAAAAACCCGCCAAGTGATGGATTCCGTGCCGTCATTGAGCTTCAGCTCAAGGTAGGGCTTGCCAGCCGAGGAGGGCTTCTGCGCGCTGGCCTCGATTTGAGCATGAATCCGAAACGGCTCCGGTGTCGGCCCCACCGCCTGTTTAAGCTGGCGAAGGTTCAACTTCTCAAAATTAGAAACGTCTTCAGACATGCTGACAGACAAACCTTGGCGACCAGCATTCGCAAGGTGAAATAGCGAGCACTTGCGCCTTCACTGACGAGCGGCCTCAGCCCTTCGTCCAGTGGCCGCCATCGGAAATCTCCACTCGCTCAGGGTTTGAGTAATCCGTCTTCCCATCCGCACCCCACATGGCGATGCCCGTGGCCTTACGCCAGGCTTTGCTCATGCTCTCGCCTGTGTGACAGCCCCAACTTTTGCAGAAGGCATCTTCGGTGAAGACGTTGCCGTGAAGATTCGTGAGTTCCTTCTCATGCAGGTAGCCTTTGGACGTGCCGTAGATTTCATTGCTGTAATCGAACATGAAGCAGTATTTGTTGCTGTGGCCGAAGTATTCAAAGTCGCACACCTTCACTCGGGAGCGC
>JANYJH010000107.1 GCA_025361865.1 Phragmitibacter sp. | reverse complement strand
TGGTTTTATGCCGGTGGTGATTTGTTTGATATTGCCGCCGCATATGCGTTTCACCTGTCTCAGGCTCAAGCCTTCTTTGATGGTAACAAGCGCACTGCGGTAGCGACAGCTTTTGCTTTTCTTGAAGTCAACAACATCGTGGTAACCTGTGACGACGGCAGCATCTACGACGCACTCATCGCTATCGCGGAACATCGAATGACCAAGCCAGAACTAGCAGCATTGTTCAGGCGTTTATTCGTTTTGTAGTCCAGCCTTTAGGCCGTCAGTGAAATCAAAACGATGACGGCCTAAAGGCCAGACTACTAACTTGAAAGCACCTTCACCGCCTGAGCGGCTGCTTTGACGTTATGAACGCGGAAGAGATGGGCACCGCGTCTCATGCCTGAGGCGATGCAGGCCAGAGTTCCGGCATCGCGATCTTGCGGATTCGGTTGGCCGAGCACCTGGCCGATGACGGTTTTCCTAGAAACAGGGAGCAGGATGGGGCGCTCGAAGACCTGGAGGCGTTCAAGATCGCGATAGATGGTGAGGTTGTCCTCCCGCTGTTTGGCGAAGTCGATTCCGGGGTCCAGAATGATCTGCTCTCCCTGCAATCCAGCGCCCATCGCCAATTGCATTTTGGACTCAAAGAAGGCGTCCAGCGTGTCCATGATGTTCTCATAGCCGATGTGTGTGTGCGCGACTTTCGGCTCGCCCACGCTGTGCAT
This sequence comes from Phragmitibacter sp., assembly GCA_025361865.1. Taxonomy (GTDB): domain Bacteria; phylum Verrucomicrobiota; class Verrucomicrobiia; order Verrucomicrobiales; family Verrucomicrobiaceae; genus JANYJH01. The sequence goes on along the minus strand of JANYJH010000107.1, from coordinate 22,095 downwards.
GATGAGCAAGGCCGCGCCGTGCTCCGCGCAGAGTTCGGCATTGCGTGGTGTGGGCAGCGCGGAGATGTCGTTCAAGAGGTCGCCACCGTGCGGGAGGACTTGTTCAACGACTTCACTGCGCCAGGTGTTGATGGAAAGCAGAGGTGTAGCTCGACATTCCGATGTCGAGTTACAAAGCTTCGGCCAACGCTCCATGAAGCTGCGCAGTCGTCGCACTTCCTCTTCCACGCTGATGGGGCCACGGTTCGTTCGCGCGCTCTCCGCTCCGATGTCGATGATGTCCGCTCCATCGCGGAGTTGTTGCTCGGCTTGGGCAACAGCTTCCGTGGGATCAAGCGTGCCGTCACCGCAGAAGGAGTCGTCATTGATATTCACGATACCCATCACCAGCGGGCGGCGAGGGAAGGTGATACGGTGATGGCGGGCGGTGAGGAGCATGGGGGAGGCTATTCAAAAAAGACGCTCTTCCGTCCACTGTGACTCCACAAGCCCTTATCAAGGAAGGGAGAGTAGCGGGACTGGTAGGCACCTGCATAGCCGACGAGTTCTTCTCCCCTCACCTCCATCTTCACTTCCCAAGTTCCATTGGGAAAGGCAAATGAGGACTGATAGAGTTCATTGATGATCTTTGTCCGGCCTAACATCCCCTTCGTTTCCCGTTCTGCAATGCGGGACATTTTGGAGAGCAACTGCCGATGGGCTTCGTTTAGTTGACCCAGACGCATGAGCTTCCAATCAAAGGGCAGTGGCTCCCGCACTCGCTGTTCTGCCGGGGTGGACAGTTGTGCCCAGAGTCTGAAACCAAGTAGAAAAGCGATATAACCTCCGCCCACCCAAAGAAGTAATGGCCAATCCCTCGAATGAATGGTTGCATAGGTTAGCCCCCCGAATATCCAAGGAATGGTAACAAGCCAGACGGTGAGTTGATGTTTGTATCGTCGGGTCATCACGTCATTCATTGGGCGCATTTTTAGCATGAAGCGATTTCATTACAATGACTTGTTCTTTGATTATCCTTCCGCCTACCACTCCCCCTTTTTCCGTAACCGGATTCTTACTTGCGTCAGCGCCGCCCGCCCGCTAAATAAAGCGTCGCTTTTTGGCAGGCGGGAGGGCGTTTTTGACGCGAATTCCCAAACCTGCTTCCGACTTCACTCTAACTCCATCCATCCTTATTACTCTGCCGATGAACATCGCCGTCCTTCAGAAAGCCGCCAACGAAGCCCGTGGTCTCGCCATGGACGCCGTGCACAAGTGCAACTCCGGTCACCTTGGCCTGCCACTCGGCGCAGCAGAAGTCGGCGCAGTCTTGTTCGGCATCTCTCTCCAATGCGATCCCGCAGCTCCAAAGTGGCTTAATCGTGACCGCTTCATCCTCTCGGCGGGTCACGGTTCCATGTTCATCTATTCCTGGCTGCACCTCGCGGGCTATGACTTGCCCATTGATCAGGTTGCTTCCTTCCGCGCCCTCCATTCCATTACGCCGGGACATCCTGAGTTCCACGAAACACCGGGCGTTGAATCCACCACCGGCCCGCTCGGTCAAGGCGTGGGCAATGCCGTCGGTTATGCGCTCTCTGGCAAGATGGCTGCTGCGAAATACAACACCGCTGAGCACACGATCATCAATCACCACGTCATCGCTCTGGCTGGCGACGGCTGTTTCCAGGAAGGCGTGGCCCGCGAATCCGTGGCTTTTGCCGCGCATAACGGCCTCGATAATCTCATCCTCATCCTCGATTCCAATTCGGTGACGCTGGACGCGATGGCGAAGGTCACGCAGAGCGAAGACACGCACAAAATCTACGAAGCGCTCGGCTGGGATGTGGTGACCCTTGATGGCCATGATCTCAATGCCATCAGCGATGCGATTGAAACCGCGAAGAACAGCGCCAATGGCAAGCCGAAGCTCATCATCGCGAAGACCTTGATCGGCAAGGGCATCCCCGAAGTCGCAGGCACCGCGAAGGCTCATGGCGAAGGCGGAGCTAAGTTCGTGGACGCAGCGAAGAAGGGCCTTGGTCTTCCTGAGGGAACTCACTTCTTCGTGAGCGATGAGGTGAAGGCATACTTCGCCGATCTCAAAGCAAAGCGCGCCACGGCTCATGCGGAGTGGACGAAGACTTTCAACGCTTGGGCGGCTGCCAATCCAGCGCTCAAGGCCCAGCTCGACGGCTCCCAGCAGGAAGTCAGCGCCGAAGACCTCCTCAAGTTCGTCCCTGAATATCCGCTCGAAGGCAAGGCCGCGACGCGCAACAGCGGTGGCGAGATCCTCAATAGCATCGCCAAGAACGTGCCGCATCTCATCACGGGCAGCGCGGATTTGTTCGGCTCCACGAAAAACTACCTCAAGGACGGCGGCGACTTCTCAGCCAGCAATCCCACGGGTCGCAATATCTGGTTCGGTATCCGCGAACACGGCATGGGAGCCATCTGCAACGGCATCGCTTATGATGGCTTGTTCCGGGGGAGCTGCGCCACGTTCCTCGTCTTCGCTGACTACTGCCGCCCGAGCATCCGCATCGCGGCCCTCGCGAAGCTTCCGGTCACTTATATCTTCACGCATGACTCCGTCGGCGTCGGTGAAGACGGCCCTACGCATCAGCCTGTCGAGACCGTCAGTGGCCTGCGTGTCATCCCCAATCTTGATGTCATTCGTCCCGGCGATGCTGAAGAAGCTGCCGCCGCTTTTGCCGCCGCGTTCAGCCGTGCAGATGGCCCCACACTCCTCGCCCTGTCCCGTCAGGACATCCCACATCAGGGCAGCGCCAGTGCTTCAATCCGTCGCGAGGGCACACTGAAAGGCGGCTATGTTCTCGTGAAGGAAACCGCTCCTCTCACGACCATCCTTCTCGCCACTGGCTCCGAGTTGCAACACGCCGTCAACGCCGCTAAGGAACTCGGCGCTGGCACCCGCGTGGTTTCCATGCCATGCACGGAGCGCTTTGACCGCCAAGACGCCGCTTATCGTGAAAGCGTTCTTCCTGCGAGCGTTCGCAAGCGCGTGGCCATCGAAGCTGGCGTCACGGGTCTCTGGTATAAGTATGTCGGACTTGATGGCACCGTCATCGGCATTGATCGCTTCGGCATCAGCGCCCCCGGTGATGTGGTGATGAAGGAACTCGGCATCACCGCTGAGCACGTCGTTGCTGCGGCCAAGTAAGAGCCTCAGAGGCAAGTTCATTGAAATGAGAAGGTGTCCTGAGGCGCCTTCTCATTTTTTGTGCCTCAGGCAAAATACCTGCGCCCCATCTGCATCATGCCCGTCGCTGACATCTGCAAGTCCAGTAGCGGCCAGTGAACTGTGTGACCACCGGGCAGGATTTCAGCCTTCTCACGCAGTGCTTGATCGGCGCAGGCAAGACGATCTGAAATGCGGGCGGACTGAATCACATACTTCGTGCGATCAACCTGGAAGATCAGGTTGGGACCGTCGAAACTTATTCTCTCGATGCGTGCGATCATAATTTGGTGGGGTTATAATTACTATAATCCATTTCTACAACATGACAAGTAATTCCATTAACCGTTGATTTCCAATACCTTACATTTTGAGGGCAATGATCGGTTGAGACCGTCGTTCTTCATGCTCACTTCTCTGGATGACCAAGCCTCTCCAATACGCCGTTTCGCAAGGCCTCGTGCTCGGCCCAGCGCTGCAATTCATCGGCTGGATCATGCGGAATGTGACGAAGGAGCACATCATCAATTTCGGCGGAAAGCTCGCGATCATCTTGGGCACCGTGATCTTCGTGCGGGGCTGCATGGTTTTGGCAGAGCGGAAAGGCGTCTCCAAGTGGTTCGGCCTCCTCGGTATCGTCACCGGCTTTATCTGGAACAAACTCTGATAATGAGTGGCACAGGCATCCTGCCTGTGTGTAGAACGGGCTTCCAGCCTGTTATCAGAAGAATTCATGCAAGCTGCTTGGCCGCGAAGCGATCCCTGAACCACCCACAGGCTGAAGCCCATGTTACCTCAAGTCCTGCTCGACGACGGCGCACGCATGGCTAAGCATGGGGCATGTCATCTGAGACTCTTTCTTCCAAGCTCTTCACCAAGGCCAAGCAATACATCCCCGGCGGAGTGAACTCACCGGTGCGAGCCTTCCGCAATGTCGGTGGAGAACCGTTCTTTGTTCGTCGTGCGAAGGGCTGTCGCATCTGGGACGTGGATGGTCGGGACATGATTGATTACGTGGGCACTTGGGGACCGGCGATCCTAGGTCATGCGCCGCAGTGCGTAATTGATGCGGTGCACAATGCTGCGAAAGACGGCGTGAGTTTTGGCATTCCGAACATCTACGAAGTCGAGATGGCGCAACTCATCTGCGAATGGGTGCCGAGCGTGGAAAAGGTGCGCATGGTCAACAGCGGCACCGAGGCCACGATGTCCTGCGTCCGCCTAGCGCGAGGCTTCACCGGGCGGGACCGCATCGTGAAATTCGACGGCTGTTATCACGGGCATGTGGATGCCTTGCTCGTCGCGGCGGGCAGCGGCGCGTTGACTCATGGAAAGCCGGATAGCGCAGGCATTCCGAAGAGCTACGCGGAGCTGACCACCGTGCTACCCTACAACGATGTGGCCGCGCTGGAAGAATGCTTTGCCAAGCAAGGCCATGAAATCGCAGCCATCATCGTGGAAAGTTATCCCGCCAATGCAGGCCTCATTCTGCCGCAGCCCGGTTACTTGCAGAAGCTGCGTGAGATCACGCTGAAGCATGGCGCGCTCCTCATTTTCGATGAAGTCATGACCGGTTTCCGTGTGGCCAAAGGCGGCGTGCAGGAAGTGGAGAAGATCATGCCTGATCTCACGGCGATGGGTAAAGTCATCGGTGGGGGTCTACCCGTGGGAGCCTTCGGTGGTCGCGCTGAGATCATGGACATGCTCGCGCCGGATGGCCCTGTTTATCAGGCTGGGACGCTCAGCGGGAATCCGCTTGCGATGGCCGCCGGACTGGCCCAACTCCGTGAAATGGAAAAGCAGCACGGCTGGTCGCATCTTGAAAAACTCGGCAAAATGATGGAGGACGCCGTGCTCGAAGTGCTGAAGAAAACAGGACGCAATTACCAGTGGTATCGCACGGGCAGCATGTTCTGCCTCTTCTTCACCGAAACGCCCGTTCACAATCTCACCGACGCCAAGACCAGCGACCTCGCGGCCTTCCGTAAGTTCTTCCACTACTGCCTGGAGCACGGCGTTTACTTCGCCCCATCGCAGTTTGAGACCGGCTTCATCAGCATGGCTCACGGCCCGCATGATCTCGCGAAGACCGCCGAGGTGGTTCAGGAGGCGTTGTTGGCACTGTGATACGAATTCTCTGTATCCCATCAGGGTTCATCTGAATGTGGTTGGGAGTTGTCCAGCGGCCTCCTTTTGAACGGTTCAGGCCGTGCGGCATCGAAGGGGATGTATTCAAATCTCCATGAACATGAACCGAAACCTGAAGCTACCTCTATTTCTCGTCACCTTTGCGACGTTCCTTGCTGGCTCGTTGACCCTGCGCGCGGGGACGGCTGGGATTCATGACAACGCAGGCTTCTTTTCTGAAGCGGCGAAATCTGATGCAGGCCGAAACATCACCGAGTTGCAAAGAAGCCTGAAGAAGGATCTTTGCATAGAAACCTTCGCGGAGATTCCGGCGGACTTAAAGCAGGGCGTGAACATGCAGGACAAGGCAGCCGTCAGCCATGTGGTCGGTCAATGGGCGGTGAAACGCGCGCGGGAGCAGGGGGTGAATGGGGTCTTCGTGCTCTTGGTGAAGGAACCCGCGCATCTTCAAGCGGTGGTGGGCAATGAGACCCAGAAGCAGGCTTTCACGCTGGGGGACAGGGATACTTTGGTGAGCCAGATGCTGGCAAAATTACGCAGCAAGAATGCTGATGGAGCCTTGCGTGAAGGAGTTAGCTTTGTGGCTTCGACGATGCGGAATCATGCCATGAACCATGCGCGTCCGGCCACGACTTCTTCATCGGCTTTCCCTTACAACCACAGCAATGCGCGCCCTGAATCGTCCTTTGGATGGCTGGTGCCGCTGCTGATCTTCGGAGTCATCGGATGGGTCGTGTTCGGGATCGTTCGTTCCTTGTTCCGTGGCGGAATGAGCGGCGGCGGTGGCATGAGTGCTGGAGGTATGATGCCGGGCCAAACGAGCGGCGGCTTCTTTCAATCGCTCATGGGTGGTATGTTCGGCGCAGCAGCGGGGATGTGGCTCTATGATCAATTCTCCGGCTCGCACAACTCGGCCTATGGCGCTTCGCCGGAAGATCGTCCCTTTGGTAATGACTCAGGATTCAACAGTCAGGACACAGACTATTCCAGCTCTGGCGGAAGCTTCGGCGATGACTCCAGCAGCGGCGGTGGCGGCTTCTTCGGCGGTGATTCCGGCGGAGGTTTTGGTGGTGGAGATTCAGGCGGTGGCGGTGGCGATTTCTAAAGTCTTGTTCAGCCACATACGACAGGCACCACTTATTTAACAACGACACTAGTCCATCATTAGGAAATGAACTGGTCGAGTATTATTTCACCACGTTACCCGCCAGCATCACTTGAAGAACTTGCTGCCTTCGAGCTAGATTTAGGAGTTACACTTCCGTCTGACTATCGGGAGTTCTTGCTCACTTGTAATGGCGGTCTTGTTGTGATTGAGCACACGCTTGAAACCTCAATTGACGGATACAATGAGCAAACAGGTGTCTCCCATCTTTTCCCGCTGACATTGCCTAAAGCATCGCTGTCGTCGGGTGTGGTTGAGTTTCGCCAACGACTGCGTGCCAGCAGAGTCGGAATCGAAGACGCATTGGCTATTGGAGATGACGGTGGAACCGGGTTCTTTTTTATGATGTTAAGTCAGCCCGTTTTTGGCCAGGTATATTTTGCCTACAAAGATGTGCTTCAAGTAAACAGCCCTGATTGGCAGGCAGGGCCCGCTTCCATGCCCGGTTATATGGGGCTAGTCAGCTGGAATTTTACTGAGCTTAAAAGGCTGATAATAGAGACAAGACACAATGCCAGCCCTGAACTTTAACCGCTAAGAGAACAAGCCGTGGCTTGCTCAGGGCTTTGATTTGATCAAAGCCCGAAGCGCTTTTTCATCCGCGCCCGCCTTGGCGGAGGCAGGTTGGTCTTGGCTCCAAACTGAACCGTTCTCGGAGGTGAGGAGTTTTTGAAACTCAGCGAACGTCGCAGTGGTGAAGCCCATCTTGTCCACATGGAGTGAGGTCACGTCATAGACATTGCTTTCGCCGCTCCATTTTGCGTCTTTCGAGATGAGCATTTCCGGCTTGGGATCGCCCGTGACGAGGCATTGCTTGAAGGTCACATCGCTGCCTGTTGCAGCTTGGATTTTGAGGTTTTCAATCGTGCAATGCTCGGCTTCAAGCTTGCCACCACCGCTGACGCGGAACTCTTGTGGGCCACCACCCACACGGCGCACGAGGAAGTTCTTCAAGCGCACGGTGCAGATGCCATCTTGGGGAATACCATCACGACCAATGGACACGGCATGAGCAGCGCTGCTTTCGACGATAGCGTTCTCGATGCTGTGATCGCCGTGACTGACGAAGAAGACATCGAAGCCGAGACAGTCCTTGATGAAGACGTTCTTATAATGCGTCCTACTCGCGACGGTGTCGCACATGCCCGTGGAATTCCCGATGCTCACGAAGCCATCAATCTCACATTCCGCATCCTCATGCGCGCTGAAGCCATCGTCGCCACATTCAATGGAAGCGATGTTTTCAAAGCGACAATCTCGCGTGGTTCCGTGGATGTTATAGCCGTCGTTATAGACATGCGTGGCGATCACGTTGCGCACGACGATGTGCGAGTTCTTCCCGCTGAATTGCAGGCCCGCAGAGCGCATGGGTGCGGCAATATGTGCCTCATCGAGTTTACGTCCCGGCTCCAGCCTGATGTAGAACGAACCAAAAACCTGCTGTGATCCAGCCACCGCCCGCGAAGGATCTTTGATGTAAGTCCACTCTCCCGGTTGCAGTTCTTCAAGCTTCTTGAAATCGACTCGCGTTCCTTTAGAGGTGCGTCCCATGTGATTCATCTTTCCATCGAAGGTGAAGAACCAGCGCTGAAGCACCGCGTCATCCAGATGCAGCAGATTGTCATGACGGAATAAACCAGGCGCGGGCTCCTGCCATTGAGCCCCATTCAACGGCTCGCTGCCTTCCAAGACAGCACCATGTCCATCAAGCGTGATGGGCTTATCCACCTCACCACTCCGATTATAAAACACCGCTGACTCATGATAAACCACCGTGGCCAAATGCACTGTATCCCCAGCCTGAGCTAGCTTCAGTCCTTTAGCGATGGTCTTAACGGGCTTGGTGACACCCTCGTTCGCATCACTCCCATTCACCGGATCAACATGGATGTCATGGGCTTGGGTGGAGGTGAAAACGAGACAGTGAATGAACGTGATAACGAGTGCGCAACGGAGCATCAGAGTAATTCAAACTGACTCGACTGATTCTTACACAAGATGTTCCTATTTGAATTAACGCATCAGATGCAGTAGCATCAAATGCATGAGAACCACCCTAGACATAGATGATGATGTGCTGTTCGCCGCGAAGGATCTGGCCATCAAAGAGAAGACGACAGCGGGGAAAATCTTATCCGAGTTCTTCCGTCGTGGCTTGCACGCGCCTGCAGCGAAGACGCGCAGTAGTGGCCCCACCTTGAAGAACGGCATCCCCATTCTGCCCTCACGGGGTGAAATCATCACCACGGAAAAGGTTCGTCGCATCATGGAAGAGGAGGGCATCTGAAATGCGCAGCCTGCTGGACATCAATGTCCTCATCGCGCTGCTGGACCCAGATCATTCCTTTCATGCTCGCGCGCACGATTGGTGGCGGAAGGAAAAGCCCACATGGGCCAGTTGCCCGATCACCGAGAACGGTCTTCTCCGCATCATGGCCTCGACCAGTTATAGCAAGGCGCGGCCATTCACCGTCGCTGAACTTTCCACTCAATTCCAACTCTTCGTCTCGCAAACGAAGCACGTCTTCTGGCCAGACTCTCTTTCCTTGCGTGATCAAACTCAGTTTAAACACCAGAGCATCCTCTCTTCCAAGCATCTCACTGATCTCTACCTGCTGGCTTTGGCGGTGGAGAATGGAGGACGGCTTGTTACCTTTAATCAAGGCATTCCCCTATCCGTGGTGATCAGAGCGAAGCCGAAGAACTTGCTCGTTTTATAATCTCACCCCTTCTTCCTCGGCTTGCGGATGTCCATCACTTCCAGTTCATGCTGAACATCACCGAAGATTAGCATGGTGCGCTCATGCATGGCGCGACCTAGCAGAGCTTTAGCAAGGGGTTCAGAGACATTCACGGTGCTTTGATCCACGTCGGTGGGGCCTTCGATGATGTTGGCCACTTGCATGTCCTTCGGGGCGGCAACGAGCACGAAGGTCACCCAGTCGCCGACTTCTGAGACGAGCGTCTTTGCCAAAGCTGGCAGGGGTTTGATTTCGAGAGTCTTGGAGAGAATGGTATGGGTGGTGCCATTGACCAATGGCGGAACGGGTTCTAGCACCGCAGCGACGGGCAGCAGTGCGGGGCTTGTTTCATTTTGCGGTTCGCTTTTGGGCTCGGTGCGAGGCTTGGTGCGTTGGCTCCAGATCCATTTGATTTCTGGTAAACGACGACGCACGCGGTCAAGAACATCGACCTCGGAAGCGCTGGGATTGCTGGTGGAAGAAGAAGTTGTTGGCATCACACCGGCTTGATCCAGCGCCTTCAAGACGGGAGTCATTGATTGCTCAGCGTTACGATAAAACTCGCTGGCTCTGACGCGGGCAAAGTTCCAGCCGATGCGCTCCAGCATTTGGATGCGGGCCATATCGTGCTCCAACTCCTCACGGCTCAGCGTGCGATCACCATCGCACTCAATGGCCAGATGACGCTTCCCATTGTGAGCCACGAGACTGATGGGCAAGGAACCCACGGGCCAGTGCGTGGCCACCTGATAGCCGCGCTGAAGTAGGTAATCCTGCACGGCGCTTTGCAGCGTGGTGAGAGGCGTCACGCTATCCGCTCTGGTCATCAGCGTGGCTGGATTCGTGGCGTGTTCGATGAGCCTTCTGCGCAAATCACCCGTCTGCAGTTCCAGCGTGGGATCGAGAGAATGGACGATCCACATCTGGTTGCGTGCACGACTGGCGGCGACGTTGAAGCGCTTGCGGAAGAGTTCCCTCGGACCAAAGCCACGCATGGGGAGTGCGGTGCCTTCGCCCACATCCACGAGCGAAATGAACATGACATCACGCTCATCACCCTGGAACTGCGAGGCGTTCCCACAGATGACGCGACGCTTCTCAAAGTCTTCTGCTGAGAGCCGCGCCCGCAGGAGGGATTCGATGAGCACGGCCTGTTCATCACCGAGCAGAGAGATGACGCCGAAGGTGGTGGGCTCGCCTTGATCATTGTTCTGATACTCAGGCTGTTCAAGGCACGCGAGGATGAGGGAGGCGATCTCTTCCGCTTCATCCGCGTTGATCTTGCCGTCCTTGCTGCCGCCTTTCACACGATGAGGAATGAGGGCGGGCTTCAGCGATGAAGAAGCGGACTCTCGCAAAGGTTGAATCTTTCGCTCGTAGCTGAGGTCATTGCTGAAGGCGATGATCTCTGGCACGCTGCGGAAGTGCTCACGGAGCATGATGCGCTCTTTGAAAAAGGTCCGTGCGAGGTGGTAAATGGAGGTCTCTGGATCGTAGAGTTCGCTGTTCGGGATGCCTTCCAAATGCGTGCTGATGAGCCGTTGAACTTCATCGAGATTGGCGAAGGGGATCGGCGTGACCTGTTCCTCATCTCCGACGATGATGACCTTTTCACCGAGATACAAAGCGGCCAATGCAGACACATCACTCTGGCTGGCTTCATCAATGATGACGACATCAAAGCGCGTCGTTCCTTCCTTCGGGAAGAAGCTTTCATAGACGCGGGAGAGCGGCATGATCCAGACGGGAACGGCGCGACGAGCGGTTTGCAGATGTTCGCGGGCGGCGTTGGCCAGCGCGGCATCACGTTTGCCCTTGCCACTCTTCGTCATCTTTTGGAGGCAGTTCACATAGCCTTCGAGAGCGGCTTGTTGTCGCGCATCCACGCTTTGTTTCTTCGCGGCCCACGCTTTGCGTTCCACAAGCTGGGACGTGAGGCTGTGGAGTTCTCGATTGAGTGCTTCGATGCCGGACTGCGTATCTTGGAGGCTGATCTGGCTCAGGCTTTCCAGCGCATCATGAAGCTGCCGCCACTGCCATGCAGCATGGAGATCACCCGGTGCTTTGGCGGCGTCATGCGGTGCGGTGCGGTTCTGAACGAGCTTAGCCCAAGGCGCCGCGCTATCTGCGAGACGGGTCAGCAATTCACTGCGGCGCAAGGCCGTGCCCTGAAGGCGGTCAAGGCTCATTAGGCTCCGTGCGGCATCCGCATACGCAGAGACATCATTGTTGTCGATGGCCGCCACCATGCGCCGCGCCACGGGGTTCGTGGACAGTTGCAGCGGCCCGGTCATCTCCGAGAGGGACGACTGGATCTCCGCGTATCTCAATGCATCCCGATGGGCGTGGACGAGGTCTTCCAGGCCGCTGGTGAGGGCCATGCGCAGACGCGGAATATCCCCATATTCACTGCGACCGGAAGCGATGCCGCTCGCATAGGCCTCCCATTGGAAACCAAGCGTGAGTAGCTCTGCGTGTAGTGGTTGCCAGATTTTCACATCCCAGTCCAAGCGCGTGCGAATGTCTCCGGCAATGGCCAAAGCAGTGCGCTCGGGTTGTTGGCCCAGCGTGTTGGCCTCCGGCCCGCCGCTTGCGGAGACCTGTCTGGTCCAGCGGGCGAGGAGGGCATTGCGGGCTTCTGTAAGTTTCGCCAGAGCGAGGAGGGCTTCAAAGTGCTCCGTGAATTCGGGTGGCTTGCCGGAGACTTTGGTGCGGTCAATCAGGCGATGCCACTCGCGCTTCGTGGTCTTCGTCCAGAAGCCGAGCGAGCCTCCGGTTTGCAAATAAGTGAGAATCTCTTGCAGCGTTTCCTTGTCCTCTTTCGGCACAGGTTCACTGGAAGGAATGATCTCTGGGACGTGCGTGTGGAGCAGTGCCTGGGCTTCATCAGATTGGCGTGAGATGGCCTCAATCCGGGCCGCAAGATCATCCCAAACTTGTCGCGTGAGCCCGCCTTGCCTGCCTGCGCGCAGGACTTCCAGCCACCAGCCATCGGCATCGCGGACTTTGTTGGCCGCCGTGCGAATGCGGGGCAGGAGCGTATCGAAACTCGTGAGCGCGGCAGGCTTTTCCGTGGGCAGCCAGAGTTCAGGACGATCCTGCTCGGCCGCGGATTGCAGTCGATTCTTTTCCGCCATCAGACTGGCCAGCTCTGAAGAAGATGGAACCTTCGTGGCGTCCGGCAGAGGCGTGCGCAGGGTCAGTTCATCTTCTACAGTCAGCTTGGTGTTCGTCTCATAAAGCTCAACCAACTCTTCCTGCGTGAGCGGTGGCGAGGTCATGGGCGTCACTGAGCAGGGCAACCAATCATGAACGCCAAGGCCTGCTCCAACGAGCTTCGCCGCCTTGCTGGACGTGAGCATTTCACCACACGCGGTGATCTCCTGCATCTCTTGGAAACGCGCCTCCAGCAAAGTCTGGCGCTGCTTCTTGATCTGAGAAAGAATCTGCTGCCGACGCGCTTCGAGACTAGCTGCTTCGCGTTGAAGCGATTCCGCATCCGAGGCGGAGAGCCGCGCGGTGATCGTCTGAACGGCGGCATCGAGCTGCGCATGGTTGTCCACTTCGTTGTCCAAGACGCTGAGACAAAGCGGTCGCAAAGGTTCTTCCACGATGTCTCGGAGCACTCGCAGAGCCTTGGAAGTATGGGAGGTGACGAGAACACTTTTACCCTCCGCGAGCAAATGGCCGAGGAGGTTCGCGATGGTGTGCGTCTTCCCTGTGCCGGGTGGTCCCTGCACCAGCACCGCGCTGCTGCGGCCCAGACTACGGGCGATGCGGAGCTGTTCCTCATTCGCCGCCTTGCTCAGCAGGAGAGCGTCTTCATCCGTAGTAGGCGTGGTTTCTTCATCCGCTTCCAGACCGACCACACGCAGCAGGGCAGGGGGGATCAGCGCTCCATTGGCGATCTCATTTTCAATGACCTGAACCGCATGAGCATAGCCCAGGGTGCGACGCCTCAGCAGCAGCACGGTCTGTGATGAAAGCGGCACCGCGAGGGCTTCGGAAAGGCTTTGCACTAAAGGCTGCATCTGCGTGGCATCCAGAAGATCCGGCGGCACGTTCTGCAACTCCTGAATAAAGACATTTAGACGTGTCTCATTGACCTCTTTCAGCGTGCGAATCAGCGGCGCGTAGAGTTGCGGCGCTTCATCCAAACGGCTGATGCGGTAGGCGGACTCCTCTGGAAGAAACTCCAGCGCGGCCCCAAAGAGCAGCACGGGATGCTGTGTTTTGTTATCCGCCTCATCGAGGATGGCTTGGCCAAGTAGCAATTCCACGCTCTCGCCCTCCTTGCTGATCTCGCTATAAATCTCTTCGATTTGGTCATGGAAAAGCAGGGCCGCGCGTTCCGTTAGCGACCATTGATCGCGAATCTTCATCCAATTCTCCAGAGCATTTAGGCGCTCCGGGTCATCATGCAGAAACACGCGCTGCACCACTCCGTTCTGGCGCGTTACCTCGATCTCATCCTTGGCTTTCGGCTTGTCATCCAGCAGCTCCCATCCCTTATCCAGCCAGCCTTCCAGGAGAGATGGCGGCTCAGGACATGGCGCTGCTGCCTTGCTCACGCGCAGCATCACTGGCAAGGCACTGCCGTCCTCCGCCTTCTCACGGCGCAAGATCGCCGGATGTTCAGGAAGGGCGCTCAGCGATAAGCAGACCCGATGCGCCTTCATCTGACGGATGACCGGATTCCGAAGCTCATCAAGCGCGCCCAAGTGGCGCATGATTCGGGTGATTTTTTCCTGTGCGGACAGCGACATCATGGATGGTCTTGGATTGGGCTGCATGGGTGCAGAACGCTGAAACGATAAGGGCTTGTGGCTATTACGTCCACTATTGCTAGTGGAAGAGTGTTTCGTTTTGCGTAACTATCAGCCCGTATGAGTAAACTGCGTCGCCTTGATCAAACCCTTGCTTCACTAGGCTTCGGCAGCCGTCGGGAAGTCCGCGAGCTGATCCATGCCGGACAAGCGAAGGTGAAGGGAATCGTGATCAAAGACGAAGGCGCGAAGGTGAATCCGCATGAAGTCACCTTGAACGATGAACCCCTGGAAGCCCCTGATGGTTTGCTCGTCCTCTTCCATAAGCCCACCGGCTATGTCTGCACGCATTCCGATGGCGAAGGCCCCACCATTTATGAGTTGCTGCCCTTTCGCTGGCGCGAGCGCAACCCGCCGGTGACCAGCGTGGGCCGCTTGGACAAGGACACCAGCGGTGTGTTGCTCATCACGGATCGTGGCGAACTGGTGCAGCGCTGGACCTCGCCCAAGTTCGTGATTGAGAAAGTTTATGAAGCCACCGTGGACAAGCCTTTGACCGCAGACCTCATCGAAATCTTCGCGCGCGGCGACCTGCTTCTCACCAGCGAAACCAAACCCTGCCTGCCCGCGAAGTTGGAGATCGTGGATGAACTCCACGCAAAGCTCACCATCACGGAAGGCCGGTATCATCAGGTGCGCCGTATGTTCGCCAGTCAAGGCTACCATGTGCAGAAGCTTCATCGGTCGAGCTTCGGCGAGTATGAACTGGACGGGCTCGAAGCGGGGAAGTGGAAGGTCTTGGAGAGGCCATAACGATGGCGCATCAGCATCCAGATTTCTAAACGTGAGCTTTCTCTAGCTTGGCTTTGTTGCGGATGGCAACTACGGAAGATTGGCGACGGAACCAAGCCATGCGCTCAGCGATGCTCATGTCAGCGGTAGTGGCTGACACGGCTTCTTTCCAGCGGCGACTTTCCGCTACGGCGTCGAAGCCTCGCGTGGATTCAGTCTGGTGGTTCTTGGTCTGCATAAATAATCTCCTTGGGACTGACGATACGGACTGCTGGCCATCCATGCAAGATATTCACGGCATTGAAACCGTCTTCGCGTCGAACGTTGACCAGATGCTTGAAGTTCCAGCTTACAATCAGGCGGATGCTATGAACCGTGGCCATAGCAACGTGCAAAGCATCGTCAGCAAACTTGGGTGGAACCACACCAGCGGCGAGATAAGCCTGAGCGAGTTCTTCGATTTCGACGCTCGTATCAAGAATAGTGCTGACCTCGAACGTGCTGGAAAAGACTTCACGCACGTTGGCCGGTGCATTCTTTAGCTCGGCCTCAGCAACGATGGAGGTGACAAGCTGCCAGTGCCCAGCTTTGGCCTGCTGCCAGAGCAACCGGGTGTCCGTCATCCATTCAGCATCGTGATAGCCACCGATGACAGAAGTGTCGATGTAGAGCTTTCGCATAGCAGAAACTGTCACGATTCTTGGCATTAGAAAGCATAGAAGACGTGTCGTTTGATAACCTTGCTGCTTCTTGAAGGCTCGCCTAGGCAGTCCTTAGCGAATTCTTAGCGCCTTCGTGCCTGCCCTTAACTCGCAGGTTTCACCGCTGCCCGCACCTTGGTCTCATGACAGACCTCATCTACCTCGCGGCAGCCGTCGCGTTCTTCGTCTTCAGCGGACTCTACGCCCGCTTCTGTGAAAAACTCTAATCCGCAATTCTATGGAAAACATCATCGTGGGCGTCATCGCCTTGGCCCTCTTCATCTACCTCTTCGTGGCCATGACTCGGCCTGAAAAATTTTAACGAACTCACTATGCATACGACTGACTGGCTTCAACTCGCCCTCTTTGTGGGGTTGCTCACTTTGATCACGAAACCCATCGGCCTTTACCTTTGCCAAGTGCTCGATGCCGATGGCAAGACCTGGCTCGATCCTATCCTTAAGCCTTTAGAACGCATCACCTATGCGCTCATGGGCGTGAAGCGCGAGCAGGAACAAGGCTGGAAACAATACACCGTTTCCATGCTGCTCTTCAGCTTGATCGGCGTGGTGTTTACCTACGCGATTCTGCGCTGCCAATATTACCTGCCGCTCAATCCGCAAGGCTTCGTCGGCCTAAGCGATCACCTCGCGTTCAATACCGCGATCAGCTTCGTGAATACGAACTGGCAGAGCTATGGCGGTGAATCCACCATGTCCTACTTCTCGCAGATGGTCGCCTTGACCATTCATAACTTCACTTCTGCGGCCACCGGCATTGCCATCGCAGCGGCCTTGGTGCGCGGCATCTCGCGGGCTTCCACTTCGACCCTCGGCAACTTCTGGGTGGACATGGTGCGCACCACTTACTACCTGCTGCTGCCGCTCTGCACGGTCTTTGCCGTCTTCTTAATGTCGCAGGGTATCATCCAGAACTTCAAGCCTTACGACAAAGCAACGCTCGTCGAGCCGATGAAGGTTTCAGTCCCCAAAGTGGACAAGGACAGCAAGCCGGTCCTCGATAAAGACGGCAAGCCCGTGATGGAAGAACAGACCGTCACGGAGCAGACCATTGTGCAAGGCCCCGTGGCTTCCCAGATCGCCATCAAGATGCTCGGCACCAATGGCGGCGGCTATGTGAATGCGAACGCGGCACATCCCTTCGAGAACCCCACGCCGCTCTCGAACTTCCTGCAAATGCTCTCCATCTTCGCCATCGGCAGCGGGCTCACCTATTACCTTGGCCGCATGACTAAGAACCAAGCCCACGGCTGGTCTGTGTGGAGCGCGATGATGATCATGTTCCTCGCAGGTGTGCTCGTCTGTGCTCATGCCGAAGCCGCTGGCAATCCCATCCATCACAAGCTGGGGCTGGCCGTTGCGGACGGAAACATGGAAGGCAAAGAAGTGCGCTTTGGCATCTTCAACTCCGCGTTGTTCGCCACGATTACCACCGATGCTTCCTGCGGTGCGGTGAACGCCATGCATGACTCCTTCACAGCACTCGGTGGACTCGTGCCGCTCTTCAATATCCAGCTCGGTGAGATCGTCATCGGCGGTGTCGGTGCCGGGCTGTATGGAATGCTCGTCTTCGTGGTGCTCGCCGTCTTCATCGCGGGCCTCATGGTGGGCCGCACGCCGGAGTATCTCGGCAAGAAAATCCAGGCCTTCGATGTGAAGATGGCCATGCTCAGCCTGCTCATTCTCTGCATCTCCATCCTCGGCTTTTCAGCCTGGGCGCTAGTCAGCGATTGGGGCCAAGCTGGCTTGAACAATGCGGGGCCGCATGGCTTGAGCGAGATCCTTTACGCTTACAGTTCCGCGACCGGAAACAATGGCAGCGCCTTCGCTGGCCTCACCGCCAATCCGACCAATGGCGATCCTCATTACAACGTCACATTGGGTTTTGCGATGCTCATTGGCCGCTTCCTCATGATCGTCCCCATTATGGCGCTTGCGGGTTCACTTGGCTTAAAGAAAATCGCACCGCCCAGCGCTGGAACCTTCCCCGTTTCAGGCTTCACGTTCACGGTGCTGCTCATCGGCACCGTGGTGCTCATCGGTGCCTTGAACTTCCTGCCAGCTCTCGCGCTGGGCCCCATCGTCGAGCATTTCCTCACGGCCGCCGGCCAACTTTTCTAAACCCTCCTCGGAGATAATTATATGACTCAACAAGCTCCTTCTCTTTTCGATATGAAGATCGTCGGCCCCGCTATCGGGGACGCGATCAAGAAACTCGATCCTCGATTGATGATCAAAAACCCCGTCATGTTCGTGACCCTCGTCGGGGCGGTCTTGACGACGGTCGGCATCTTTACCGCCGCAGATCATCACGGCTTCATCATCCAGCTCGCTGTTTGGTTGTGGTTCACCGTGCTCTTCGCAAACTTCGCCGAAGCCGTCGCGGAAGGCCGTGGCAAGGCCCAAGCAGACAGCCTCCGCAAAGCCCGTAAAGACACCACGGCGCGTCGCTTGAAGAACGGCGTGGAAGAAAAGATCCTCGCGCCTGATTTGCTGAAAGGTGATCTCGTCGTCTGTGAAACCAATGATGTCATCCCTGCTGATGGCGAAGTCATCGAAGGCATCGCCAGCGTGGATGAAGCCGCCATCACGGGCGAATCCGCACCCGTTATTCGCGAGAGCGGTGGTGACCGAAGCGCCGTCACAGGGGGCACGCGGGTCATCAGTGACCGCATCGTCATCCGCATCACGTCGGAGAAAGGAAACACCTTCCTCGACCGCATGATCGCGATGGTGGAAGGCGCATCACGTCAGAAGACGCCGAATGAAATCGCGCTGACCATTCTGCTTTCGGCACTCACCTTGATCTTCTTGCTCGTGGTCGTGACGCTGAAGCCCTTCGGCATCTACTCGAATACATTCTTCACCTTGCCAGTGCTCATCGCGCTGCTTGTGTGCCTTATTCCAACGACCATCGGCGGCTTATTGAGCGCCATTGGCATCAGCGGCATTGATCGCCTTATCCGCCGCAATGTCATGGCCACCAGTGGTCGTGCGGTTGAAGCAGCAGGTGACATTGATGTGCTGCTGCTCGACAAGACGGGCACCATCACCATCGGCAACCGCATGGCCTCTGATTTCCGTCCAGCTCCTGGCGTGACGGAACAAGCCTTGGCCGATGCCGCGCAACTCGCCTCACTGGCTGATGAAACCCCTGAAGGGCGCAGCATCGTGGTGCTCGCGAAAGAGAAGTTTAACCTCCGCAGTCGTGGGCTGGCCGCGCCTCAGGCAGAGTTCATTCCCTTCACCGCACAGACCCGCATGAGCGGTGTGAACCTAGACGGACGCAGCATTCGCAAAGGAGCCGCAGACTCCGTCAGACGCTATGTGGAAGAGCAAGGCGGCGTCTATCCTGCGGAAGTGGAGAAGGCCGTAGATGCAGCTTCCCGCGCGGGACGCACGCCTTTGGTCGTGGCGGAAGGGAACAAAGTTCTCGGCGTCGTGGAACTGAAAGACGTGGTCAAAGGCGGCATGAAAGAGCGCTTCGCCCAACTCCGCAAAATGGGTATCCGCACCGTGATGATCACAGGGGACAATCCACTCACCGCAGCCGCCATTGCAGCGGAAGCAGGCGTTGATGACTTCATGGCGCAGGCCACGCCCGAAGATAAACTCAAGCGCATCCGTGCTGAGCAGGCCGCTGGCCATCTTGTTGCCATGACGGGTGACGGAACCAATGATGCGCCCGCCTTGGCTCAGGCAGATGTCGGCGTGGCCATGAACACAGGCACGCAGGCCGCTCGCGAAGCCGGGAACATGGTTGATCTCGACAGCAATCCCACGAAGCTCATCGAGATCGTGGAGATCGGGAAACAGCTCCTGATGACGCGAGGTTCGCTGACCACGTTCAGCATCGCGAACGACATTGCCAAATACTTCGCGATCATTCCCGCGATGTTAATGGTGACGTTCCCAGCTATCGCGCCGCTGAACGTCATGCATCTCGTTTCACCGGAGAGCGCGATCTTGAGTGCCATCATCTTCAATGCGCTCATCATCGTCGCCTTGATCCCTCTGGCTCTGAAAGGCGTGCAATACAAGCCCATCGGCGCGCTCGCCATTCTCCAGCGGAACCTGCTCATCTACGGCCTCGGCGGCGTCATCATTCCCTTCATCGGCATCAAGGCTATTGATGTCGTCATCACCACACTTCACCTCGTCTAACCTTATGAAAGAACTGATCTCAGATCTTCGCAGTGCCATCGTCAGCACGCTCGTCCTCGCCCTCGTCTGCTGTGGTCTGTATCCCCTCGTCATCTACGGCATTGGGCAGGTCGCCTTCCATGACAAAGCCAACGGCAGCCTCGTCTATGATGCCAAAGGTAATATCATCGGTTCAAGCCTGCTCGCTCAAGGCTTCACGTCTGATAAATACTTCATCCCGCGTCCTTCAGCGGCGGGCACAGGCTATGATGCGACCAGCTCCGGCGGCACCAACCTCGGTCCTACATCCAAGAAGCTCGCCGATGCGATCACCCAAAACGTGGCCGACTATCGCAAGCAAAACGGACTCACCGCTGATGCACCCGTGCCAGCCGATGCGGTCACTTCTTCCGGCAGTGGGCTTGATCCGCACATCAGTCTGAAGAACGCTGAACTCCAAGCACCGCGCGTGACCAAAGAACGCAAGCTAGCCATTGAGAAAGTAAGCGAACTCATCAAGGCCAACACGGATAAAGCCGATCTCGGCATCCTCGGTGAATCCGGCGTGAACGTCTTGAAGCTCAACCTGGCGCTGGACGCGCTGACTCATTAATATTCATTTTCATCGCTACGCGACATCAATGAGAGCATAGCTAAGAAGATCGTGACGAGTGGCAGTTAGCACTTCAACTTTAAAGCCATGAACGAAGACCATCGCCCAGACCCAGATGCATTGCTTGCCGCCTTGCAGAAGGACGAGAACAAGCGTGGGAAGCTCTTCATCTTTCTTGGCATGTGCCCTGGAGTTGGTAAGACTTACACCATGCTCCAATCCGCCCACCAGCGCATGAAGGAGGGGGTGAACGTGCTCGTTGGCATCATTGAAACGCATGGTCGTTCAGATACCGCCGAGATGGTGGAAGGCTTGACTTTGCTGCCACGACAGGTGATTGAGCATCGCGGCCATGAGCTGGAAGAGTTTGATTTAGATGCAGTGCTCGCGGCACGTCCAGAGATCGTCTTGGTGGATGAACTGGCCCACACTAACGCCACCGGCACGCGGCACATCAAGCGCTATCAGGACGTGCTGGAGCTGCTGGATGCAGGCATTGACGTTTACACGACGCTGAACATCCAGCACATCGAGAGTCAGGTGGACATCGTGCGGCAGATCTCCGGCGTCTCCATTCAAGAGACGGTGCCGGACTCCATTCTCGATCGTGCGCATGAGATTCAAATCATCGATCTCAGCGTGGAGAAGCTGCTCGACCGCATGGCCGAGGGTAAGGTTTATCTAGGCGAGCGCGCCAACTGGGCCGTGTCGAATTTCTTCAAAGAGGACAATCTCACCGCACTGCGCGAAATGGCCCTGCGTTTCACCGCAGAGCGCGTGGATCGCGACCTAGAGGACATCCGCCGCACGCGTCGGGTCAGCAGTCCGTGGAAGACGCATTCGCGCCTGATGGTCGGCGTTGGTCCCAGTCCGTATTCAGAGAGTTTAATTCGTTGGACGCGACGTGCAGCGACGCGACTGAACTGTCCGTGGCTGGTTGTTTGGGTGGAGGGCACGAAGGTTTTGACGGCCCTTGAACAAGACCGTCTCGCCCGTGCTCTGGGCCTCGCGCGGAAGCTCGGTGGGGAAGTCGTATCCGTGTCCGATACTAGCGTGTCCGATGCTTTGTTGCGAGTGGCGACCGAGCGCAATGTCACGCAGATCGTCGTCGGTAAACCGGAGAGACGTTCCTTCTTCAAGCCTTCGCTGGCGGATCATCTGATCCTCAACAGTGGCGACATCGACGTCTGTGTGGTGCGTCCTTTGGCGGTCAACGAGACGCGCAAAGCAGTCGCTAATCCCGTTTCATCAGCCCCACCCAGCAACGTGGGGGAATACAGTTGGGCACTGGTCATCACGTTCGGTCTCGTCAGCATTTGCTGGGGCATGAGCGAATACACGGGCTACATCTTCGTCGCACTCGTGCTGCTGTTGGCCATCGTTTTCTCAGCGCTTCGCCTCGGTCGCGGACCCGTGCTGATGATGGCGGCACTGAGCGCCATCGCTTGGGACTACTTCTTCATCCCGCCACGTTTCACGTTCTACATCGCGAAGCCGGAGGACATGATCATGTTCGGCATGTTCTTCATCGTGGCGTTGAGCATGGGCCATCTGACCACACGATTGCGTGAGCGTGAACAAGCCGAAAAGCGACGCCAACGGCAGACGGCAGCCTTGCTTCGCGTGACCCAAAGTGCGGCCCTAGCGGCTGATCCAGAGAAGGGACTGGCCGAAGCCATGCGCACCATCAATGAGCTGCTTCAGGCAGAAACAGCGCTGGTCGTTCGGGAAGATGATCGCTCGCTTTCACAGGTGGCTCATCGGGCGAGCACCTTCACCCCGACCACTAAAGAATGGGGCGTGATCCATTGGGCTTACACGAACA
>JANYJH010000298.1 GCA_025361865.1 Phragmitibacter sp. | reverse complement strand
TTCAATCACGGTTCTCGCCTTGCCAGTGGCGGCATCGACACTGATGACGCGCAGCAACTGATGACCGCGCTGGTTGTAGAGGAAGGTGAAGCTATGGGAGTCGGGCGCCCATTGAAGATCGTCGATGCTCCACGGATTGGGGAATAGATCATCGTGCAAGGGAATGGCCTTGGCAGTTGCGACATCGAAAAGTCTGGGACGGGCATGAGCGATGCGGTCGCCTGCCTTCAGGTATTCATGCGTGTGCAGTTTCGGCTGAAGTTGATCCTTCGGTGAGGATTCGATGAAACTAACAGGATGCTTCTCCGCAGGCTGAACCTGCATGACCACGAGTCGGGTTCGATCTGGCGACCAATACATCTCTCCTGTGTAAGCGTCATCAGCTGTGCCGTCAGTGGACAGCTTGATGGCTTGACCGCCGCAGGCATCGCGGAGCATGACGTTGTGATCCTGAATGAAGGCCTTCTTCTGCGGAGGCGTTTCCGGCTTCGGCTTCTCGACTGCTGCCGCGACCGATCCATCAACGATGACCTTTAATGGGCTTTCATCTGCGGCGATCAAACCGAGTTCTTCTCCAGCGCGCTTTTTCACCAACCACACATGACCGGCAAAGGTGCTTATAGAATAGGAGCCCTTCGCTGCCAGCTTGGCATAAGAATGGCGCGCCCCTTTCTGATCCATCCAGAAGATCTCGATCTCGTCTGAAGTCTGGTTCACGAAGCTGATACTGGAAGCTACGCCATTGCGCAGAGTCTTGGGCGGGATGTCTTTCCGCAAATGTGTCTCGATGGGTCTGGTGGATCGCGGTTTGGATTGAACTTCTCGCGTGCCGCTTTCGGCATTGATGAGCACCTCTTCATAGACGTTTGGAGCGGTCTGAACTCGATAGCTATAATGAGTGCCATTGGGCTTCCAAGCGCCATTGAGAGGGAGGTGAAACACTTTTCCTTCCGTCCGTTTGCTGAGGCTGAGCGCTCTTTCGTAGTCCTCTTTTGAGCCTCCGGCAAGAAGCGGTGATGCGTTACCAATCAGCATGGCAGCAAGGCCAACCAAGAGAGCTGGAGTTGAAGGAAGGAGCAGGGTCATCGTCGTGCGGTTCATGAGAAGAGAGAGGGCATAACGGTTTAAGTTCTGCATTCCATGCGCCGATCAGTGGCAAGACCTCACTCTACGTTCGCGCTTTGATAGAGGCGATGTAGTATTCATCAATGTCCGTCTGGTCTCCTCTTCGCCTGCCGTTGTTTCGCGCGTTGTGGATCGGGAGTGTCATCTCGAACATCGGGACGACGATGAATGACACGGCGGCTGTGTGGACGATGACAACGCTGACGGCCTCACCCACGATGGTCTCGCTGATGCAGACCATGTCCAGTCTGCCGCTATTTTTGCTCGCTCTTCCGGCAGGGGCGATGGCGGATCTGGTGGATCGGCGGAAGCTGATTCTGGCAGCGCAAACGGGCGCATTGCTCACGGCCATCGGTATGGCGGTGATGGCTTGGCTTGGCTTGTTGAACCAGTCACTTCTCCTGCTGGCCACGTTTCAACTCGGGGTCGCGGCAGCCTTCACTATGCCTGCCTGGCAGGCGCTCATTCCTGAAATAGTGGGCAAGGAACAACTCTCACCCGCCATCGCCTTGAGTGGGGTGGGGTATAATATCGCCCGTGCGCTGGGCCCCATCGCGGGTGGATTACTTATCGCGGCGCTGGGCCCTGCGCCAGTCTTTGCGCTGAATGCCTTGTCATTTGTGGCGGTTATCGTCGTCATGCTGACGGGCTCTTACACGGTCACGCCGCGCAGTGCCCAGCGCGAGCAGATGCTGGGAGCGATGGCGGCGGCGATCCGTTATGCGCGTCACGCTCCGGCCATGCAAGCGGTGCTCTGGCGGGGCGGCGTCCATATTTTCGCGGCGGTAGCTCCGGCGGTTCTCCTGCCGGTCATCGTGCATGGGCGGGGTTGGGCGGCTTCTGATTTTGGGGTGCTCATGGGCTGTTATGGGGCGGGAGCCATTGCGATGGCGCTGCTCGTGCTGCCAAAGTTACGCGCCAAGTTCTCCTTTGATCAGGTGCTCTGCGGGGCGAGCTTGAGTTCGGCTTTCGCGACGGCCATCGTGGCCATCGTGCCGGGCAAGATGGCAATGGGCTGTGTGCTAGCCCTTGCGGGAGCAGCGTGGATGAGCGGCCTGAACACTTTCAGCCTCGCTTCCCAAAGCGCTTTCCCCAACTGGGTTCGCGCCCGCAGTTCCGCCATTTACCTGGTCGTCATGCAGGGCGCGTTTGCGGTTGGCGCGCTGACTTGGGGCCAGATCACGAGCCACTACGGAGCGCCTATCGCGCTTGCTTTGGCAGCCTCAGGATTGGTCGTGAGCGCCATATTGAGTCGGAAGCTTCCTATCAGTCATGTGGAGCAGTTGAACCTGAGTCCATCGGGGCACTGGCACGGCCACACGCTGGTGAACGAGCCTGCGCCGAGCGATGGCCCGGTGCTGATCACCATCGAGTATCACATTGATCCGGGCGAAGCAGCGGCCTTCCGTGCGGCGATGGTTCATCTGCGGGAAACGCGGCTTCGGGATGGCGCTTTCCGTTGTTCCGTGTTCATGGATTTGGATGACCCGACGCTTTACCGCGAGACATTTCTGGTGGGTTCCTGGGCGGAGCATCTTCGCCAGCATGAACGAGCCACGATCGAAGATCAGCGCATCGAGCAAGCCGTCATTGCTTTTCATCGCGGTCTCGAAGCACCCCGGATTCGGCATTTGTTGCTGATCAATCTGCGCGATCAAAAGTAAGCATTGAACTTAATAAGGCTGAAAAGGTTTTCAGATGCGAAGCTGGGCTAACGGCGTATTAGGCTTCAACTACTATGACCAATCTCCACGAAATGATCCAAAGCGGCACCGCGCATGTGTGGCTGTATATCCCGACCGCCATTCTTCTGGGGGCCTTACACGGACTGGAACCGGGGCACTCCAAGACGATGATGGCG
This sequence comes from Phragmitibacter sp., assembly GCA_025361865.1. Lineage (GTDB taxonomy): Bacteria > Verrucomicrobiota > Verrucomicrobiia > Verrucomicrobiales > Verrucomicrobiaceae > JANYJH01. Next base: position 1,389 of record JANYJH010000298.1, on the reverse strand, counting down.
GCTTTCATCATCGCCATTCGCGGCACGATCTGGCAGGCGGTTTTACTGGGGCTTTCAGCGGCGATCTCTCACTCGCTGATCATCTGGGTGCTGGCGGCGCTGGCCCTGAACTACGGTAACAAATGGAACGCGGAGCAAGTGGAGCCGTATCTTCAGTTGGTGTCGGGCTCGCTCATTTTCTGTCTGGCGGTCTGGATGTATTTCCGCACCCGGCGTGAAGTTCAGGAAGCGGAGGAACACGGCGGCGGTCATACGCATACGCATTCGCATGGCGGCCATTCTCATACACACGGGGAAGATAGCGCTCACGACCCTGACCACCATGATCATTCTCACTCGCACGATCATGGGCACTCGCATTCTCAGGAGGCGGTGACGGCCTCCGGCTTGATCTTGCCAGCGGGTTTCGAGCCAGCTCCCACTCCTGCGGCGGGGCGCGGACCGAACGGCGGGATGTTGATGGATACGGGTCATGGCTGGTTGGAGATCGCGGTGGCGGAAACCAATATGCCGCCACGTTTCCGCATTCATCCGTGTCGGGCTTCGGGTGCTCCGGTGCCGATGCCAAAGGGCACGGTCTTGAGCATCGAGACCGCGCGTTTGGATGGCAGCACGCAAAGGTTTATCTTTGAGCCTAAAGCGACCTACTGGGAAGCGACGGCCATCCTACCTGAGCCGCATGAGTTTCTGGCAACGGTCACGATGGGGCATGGCGATCACGCACACACCTATAAGCTGCGCTTCACCGAGGCTCACGATCACAGCCACGCGCCCGTGGCGGAGGTCATCAAGGAAGAGGGGGATGTCTATCAGGATGCTCACGAGAGGGCTCACGCGGAAGACATCGCGAAGCGCTTCTCAGGCCGCAGCGTGACGACTCCGCAGATCGTTTTGTTTGGGATCACGGGCGGGTTGATGCCGTGTCCTGCGGCGTTCACCATCCTGCTCGTTTGCCTACAACTTAAGAAGGCCACGCTGGGATTCGCGATTGTCGGCGCGTTCAGTTTTGGGCTCGCTTTGACGATGGTTACGGTGGGTGCCGTGGCCGCCTGGAGCGTGCAGCACGCGCAGCGGAAGTTCAGCGGATTCGGCGATGCGATGCGCCGCGCGCCTTATGTTTCCTGTGTTCTACTGACGGCTCTGGCGATTTTCATGGCTTGGCAAGGGTGGCAGGGGATTGCGAGCGGACATCATTAACATAAGCGCACTAAATCGCTTGCATGAAGCGAGGTTAGTTCGTTATTCGGCGGGCCATCAGAGCAATCCAATCTACCGAGTATGAGTAAGAAAAAAACGGCAGTAGTTACGGGAGCAGCAGGCTTTCTTGGTTCACACTTGAGCGATCTTCTACTCTCAAAGGGATATAAAGTGATCGGCTTGGACAACTTG
>JANYJH010000020.1 GCA_025361865.1 Phragmitibacter sp. | reverse complement strand
AACCACTGGTCATGGGCACGACGGGCCACACCGACGAGGAATATGCAATGATCCGTGAAGCCTCCAAGACGCTGCCTATTGTTCATGCGCCGAATTTCAGCGTGGGCGTAAATACGCTCTTCTGGCTCACCCGTCAGGCCGCCCGCATTCTCGGCGAACCGTTTGATCTAGAAGTGATCGAGATGCATCACCGTATGAAGAAGGATTCCCCCAGCGGCACGGCTCGTCGTCTTGTCGAGATCCTCTGTGAAGAGACCAACGTGAGTTACGATAAGGACACGCGACATGGCCGCTTTGGCGATGTCGGTGCGAGGACGAAGAAGGAGATCGGCGTTCACGCGATCCGTGGTGGTGATGTGGTCGGCGATCACACGGTCATCTTCGCCAACATGGGCGAGCGCGTTGAACTCACTCATAAAGCCTCCAGTCGTGATACCTTCGCGGGCGGTTCCGTAAGGGCGGCACGCTGGATCGTTTCCCAGAAGCCCGGCGTGTATGACATGCAGGATGTGCTTGGGCTGAAGTGAGGTTGGGGGCTGCGCGTTGAGGAGCGCTTCGCGCTGTTGAACCGTTGTTTAAATGCCATGACTTTTGGACTCGCACTCGGCTCGAATCTCGGGGATCGGCTGGGGCATCTTCAGGGTGCTGTGAAGCGGTTGTTGGAACTTGATCCTACGGCTCGTTTGCTGGCTGCTGCGCCTGTTTATGAAACGGCTCCGGTGGATTGTCCTGAGGGTTCGCAATCCTTCTACAACACGGTGATTGAGCTTTCATCGGAGCTGACGCCGATGGATTTACTGGCGGTGTTGCGTGGCATCGAAGCCACGCTGGGCAGACCGAACGAGCATGAGCGCCATGCGCCGCGCACGGTGGATTTGGACATCTTGTATGCGGATGAGTTGGTCATGGAACTTCCTGTGTTGACGCTGCCTCATCCGCGCCTGACGCAGCGTCGCTTTGTGCTGCAACCGCTGGCAGACATCAGGGGTGATTTGATCTTGCCGGGAGAGACGAAAAATGTGGCGACATTGCTGGCTGAGTTAAAGACGGATGAGCCAGCGCTGAAGCTCGTGGCGACTGAGTGGATTTCAGCATCACATTGAGGCCAGTTTGCATCTATCCCTAGCCCCGTGTATCCGTTTCGTATGCATCCCCTCACCTCCCAACTCACGCAACGCAAGGCCGCCGGAGAGAAGCTCGCCGTGCTCACCGCCTATGATTATCCCACAGCCCGTCTTCTGGATGAAGCGGGCGTGGATTTGATTCTCGTGGGTGATTCATTGGGCATGGTCGTCCTCGGTTTACCAGACACGACGGGCGTGACGATGGACATGATGCTCCATCATGTGGCCGCCGTGAGACGTGGCGTGAAGCGCGCGCCTGTGATCGGCGATCTTCCCTTCGAGAGCTACACCACGCCAGAGCTGGCCTTGTCCAATGCCCTGCGCCTTGTGCAAGCTGGAGCCGATGCCGTGAAGCTCGAAGGGGGCGTAGGATTTACGGAGCAGGTCAAGGCCATCACTCGCGCTGGTATTGGTTACGTAGGCCATATCGGGATGCTGCCCCAGAGTGTGAAGATCGAAGGCGGTTACAAGAAGAAGGGCAAAACCGAAGAAGCGGCGGCGCGGTTATTGGATGACGCGCTCGCCCTGGAAGAAGCAGGCGCAGCGGCCATCGTGCTGGAAAGCGTGGTGCCTGAAGTAGCGACGAAGATTTCTCAATCGCTCCAAATACCGACCATCGGCATCGGCGCTGGCAATGGCTGCGACGCGCAGGTTTTAGTCGTGCATGACCTCATCGGTGCCTTCCCGTGGTTCAAGCCGCCGTTTGCCACGAGTCATGCGAACGTGGCTCAAGAGATCACGCGGGCGACGCGGCGCTTTGTGGAGTCGGTGAAGGGAAGTTGAGATCAGGCCCAAACAGCCTTCTCGCTACGGCCAGCGAACAGAGGCATAGCGCGCAAATTTCGCATCAGAGCTTCGGCATTGTAAACGGCGAGCAGCACTGTGGAACCGATCATATCAGCCGCCAGAGAATTGCGGAAGAACTCCAGCGTTGTCGGATAGGGCCCTGGGGTGCCCACCGTAAGGGCTTGAACCCAGCCGGAGAGGGTCTTGCTGTAAATGGGGTCCGTGAACCAGGACAGGGTATTCGAGATGAGGTAGAATCCCACACTGCACGCGAGCGAACGGACGAGCGTGTCCAGAATGCCTGCGGTGCCTCGTTGTTGCGCGCCCCACCAGGCGGCGAGCGCGTAGCAGACATAAGCGACCAGGACTTCTGGACGTCCATGAGCCTGCGACCACCAAGCTGTGCCCTCGCTCAAGAGATCAATGCCTAGCAACAGGACTGCCCATGACCACCACGGCAGCGTTCGAGGAAAGACCACGGCACCCGTAAAGGCGAAGGCCATCAGGGGACTGAGATTCGGCGTGTTTTCGAGGATGTGATGCTGGCGCAAGACCCGCAGAATCAAGGCGGCGAGCATGAGCACCAGCGGGAGCCAATGTGCGTGGGAAGCTAATGCTGATGCAGGTATTGAAGATTTCATAGAAGGAAAGGAAGAACGCACTGGAACAATAACAAGCGCTAAACAGAAGGGAGCGAGGACGCAACTAGGCCTGTGAATCCTAGGATGTCATCTTCAAAATGAATTGTCTAACTCAATACTAGACAAAGATGAGGTTTATCTTAAATAAAGGCTCTCATGATCGCCAAATTCAACGTTCAGAACAAGATACTCGCCCTGACTCTCGGTTTCATGCTGTCTATCAGCACTACAAAGGCCGCGACTTCCTACCTGATGATCGTGGGTCCATACGGCGCGGGCAATACTACAAGCTCCTATCAGTTTATCGTAAATTACGATTCTTCGTCTAATTTGACGACCGGTTCAGACCTCATGACTCAGGTATTAAGTCATTTATCGAACTCAACGTTCACCAACGGCTATGTCACTGACATCAAAATTAATGGCACCAATGTTCATGCTGCCTATCCGAGCACGAACTGGGAATATTACGTCGCTGGAGGAGCTTGGAGCAACTCCCTTGATACCCCCAGCACGGGTAATTACCCTACCTCAACCTGGCAATACGCTCGCACAGGCATTAGCGATCGAAGCTTGGTCGATGGCAGTTTTGACACCTGGTATTATTCCTACGGTTCTACTGATACCATAGGTGACATTGACGGAGATGGTTATGACCATGATTATCGTCCAACCATTTTTTACAATCAGGCCGGCAGCAACAGTGGGGATCGTCCTTTGACCATCAACGGAGCAAGCCCCACCGCAGCAGCTTTTACAGGAGCCACCGTCATCAACCTCAGTGCGGCACCGGAGCCTTCACGCATAATGCTCCTCGTTTTGGGGTTATGCGCTTTAGGCTGGCGTCGTGAAAATGGTGAGAGATGCGTGAAGTAGCATCATGCGAGGCACCTCACAGCAGAATCAAAAAAAACCGAGGGTGCTGCCACATGGCTTCACGCTCATCGAGTTGATCATCGTTCTTGTCCTCGTCACCATCCTTAGCACCCTGTCCTTCAGTGGTTGGAAGGCTTACAATCAGGCCGCCACACGGGCGCATTGTTGCAATAATCTCCGGCAACTCTGCACGGCGACGATGCTCTATCTGGGCGATCACGATAACTACTTCCCGCCCTATCTTCAACAAAACGCAGATGGGAGCCGGACGTGGTATTTCGGGAATGAAACCACGCCCGCCGGGACAGCCGAGGGAGATCGTGATCTCGACCGCACAGCGGGCCCGCTTTATCCCTACATTCAAACAGTGGGCAGCATCGAGGTCTGTAAAGGCTTCAACTACGGCAGCGCTCTGTGGAAGCCGAAGTTTAAAGGCGCCAGCTATGGTTATGGCTACAACTGGTGGTTGGGCGGACGCTCCGGCGGCGCTCCCATGAACGTCTCCCAACTCAGTGGCGGTTCCCGCGTGGTCCTTTTTGGGGACTGTGCGCAGGCGAATACTTTTCAAGCGCCAGCCTCACCCACGAAGCCTATGCTGGAGGAGTTTTACATCATTGATGAGAGGAACAAGACCGTTCACTTCAGGCACAATGGCCACGCGAACATCCTCTTTGTGGACGGCCACGTCGAGAGCTTTACACCTTATGCGGGCACTTTGGACACCCGCATGAAAGGCGAAATTCTGGGGCAAATCGCCAAGGCGGGAAACAAGGATATGTTCCGTTAATCTGAAAACTAGGCCGCTTCACCGCACTCATTCTTTGCATTTGCGAAAAGTTGTGTCAGCAAGTGCCCGATGGAACCAACGGGCTCTCACCCTCAAGTCATCATCATCGGCGCGGGCCTGGCGGGCCTCGCCTGTGCTCGTGAGTTGAGCTTGGCCAAGGTGCCCGTCTTGATCTTGGAATCCTCGGACGGAGTGGGTGGGCGCGTCCGCACGGATGAACTAGAGGGCTTTCGACTGGATCGCGGCTTTCAGGTGCTACTCACTGCGTATCCTGAAGCCCAACGTGCGCTCAATTATGATGCGCTGGAGTTGCAACCGTTCTACAGCGGCTCAGACGTTTATCGCCACGGCAGCTTTCAACGGCTGGCTGATCCTTTGCGGCATCCCATCGCCGCCTTACGCGGTGCCTTCTGTCCCATCGGGACGCTTTATGACAAATGGTTTGCCCTACTCCTGCGGCTGGAATTGCGCAGGCTTCAGACGGTCCCACGCCAGACGATGGAAGTGACCACGGAAGAGCTACTGGAGGCGTATGGCTTCTCAGAGAACATCATTGACCGCTTCTTCCGGCCCTTCTTTGGCGGCATCTTTTTAGAAAAGGAGCTGCGCACCAGTTCCCGCCTATTTCAGTTCATCTACGCGATGTTCTCAAAGGGACAGACCGCCATTCCGCGCCTAGGAATGCAGGCCATCCCTAATCAAGTGGCTGCCAGTCTGCCAGCGGGATCGGTTCGGCTGAATACGTCCGTCGCCAGTGTGGAGAGTGGCAGTGTGACCTTGGCAAATGGTGAAAAGATAGAAGCGCCTCATGTCGTCATCGCCACGGATGAGAACGCCGCTTTGAAGTTGTTGAATGGTCCAGAAACGAAGCCTGCCTCGCAACGGAGCGTCACCTGTCTCTACTTCACGACCAACGATCCAACGCTGCCCACGACACCCATCGTCTATCTGGACGGTGAAGGTTGCGGCCCCGTGAATAACGTCGCCATTCTCTCGAACGTCTCTGCGGCCTACGCGCCCGCTGGCCAACGCCTCATCAGTGCGACGGTTATTGGCGCGTGTGGCAGCGAAGCTTTGGAAGGCGCAGTGCGTGAGCATCTGGCACGCTGGTTTGGCGAAGGCGTCAGTCAGTGGCGGCATCTGCGCACTTACACGATCGCGAATGCCCATCCTGAAAGCCGCCAAAGCCACACCGGAAACTACGTGCAGAATGCGCGGATCTCACCGGGTCTTTATCGCTGCGGAGATCACCTCGAAGATGTCTCCATCAATGGCGCACTGCTCAGCGGAAGACGTGCGGCAGAGGCCATTCTCGCCACTTATCCGCCTCCGTAATTTCAAACGGTGCGCCTTGCGTGATGAGCGGACTGCCCGTTAATTTGCCGTCTCATGAAACCAGTCTCGTTGCTTCTCACCGCCGTCGCCACCTTCGGGTTGGCCTTCCATGCCTTCGCCCAAGGCCCTGATGCCGCCTCTGCGGATGCACTTTGGCAGAAGGTGGATGAAGCCCTCACCAAGTTGAAAGGCCCCAAGGAAAAACCAAAATCCCGTGATGAAGCCATCGAGTGGTTTAAGAAAGCCGTCACCGTGGCAGACACTCAAGGCGCAGCCTTCCTCGCGAAGTATCCGAATGATCCTCGCCGCTGGCAGATCCGCCTCTTTGAAGGTCTGACCGCCAACACCCGCGAACAGGTGGGCGTTCCCGTGAAGGGCGATATGAAAACCGCGCTCGCAGATATTTTGAAATCCACCGATGCCGACCTCGAAACCAAATCAGAAGCCAGCGCCATCACCGTGCTGGAAGCAGGTGGCGAACTGGAAGGCGGCAAGGGCGATACGCAAGCCTGGATCACGCAGGCCGAAGCCCACCTCAAAGCCTATCCTGACGGCAAGCGCAACGCCATGATTCAGGGCCAGATGAAGAGCCTCCAAATGATGGCTGACCTCAAGACCAAGCCGCTCGAACTCAAGTTTAAAGCCGTTGATGGCCGCGAAGTAGATCTCACTAAACTTCAGGGCAAAGTAGTGCTGCTGGACTTCTGGGCCACCTGGTGCGGCCCCTGTATCGCCGAAGTGCCGAACGTCGTGAAGGCTTATGAAAAGCTCCACGGGAAGGGCTTTGAGATCGTCGGCATCTCGCTCGATCAGGATAAGGACAAGCTCGAAGCCTTCACGAAAGAGAAGGGCATGACCTGGCCGCAATACTTCGATGGCAAAGGCTGGGAGAATGAATTCGCCCAGAAATATGGCATTCACTCCATCCCTGCGATGTGGCTGGTGAATAAGAAAGGCATCGTCATCAGCACCGAAGCCCGCGAGAACATGGTGGAGCAGGTGGAGAAGACATTGGCGGAATAAG
>JANYJH010000427.1 GCA_025361865.1 Phragmitibacter sp. | reverse complement strand
ATCAAACCGTCTGCAAAAGGGAACAGGGCATCACTGCCGACGGCGCTGCCTTGCAGAGAGAGCCCGGCTTGTTCCGCTTTCCAAATGGCGATGCGGCAGGAATCCACACGGCTCATCTGACCCGCGCCGATGCCGAGCGTGCGGTCACCTTTAGCGAAGACGATGGCGTTGGATTTCACATGCTTCACGACGCGCCAGGCGAAGCGCATGGCTTCGATCTCTTCCTTGGTCGGTGGTCGGATGGTCCTGACCTTCTCTTCGATGTCGTCGAGTCCTTGCGCTTCGTAGTCGCTATCCATGACCATGAGGCCACCGGGAGCGGAACGCAGCACTGGCTGGCGGAGGGCTTCAGCCACGTTCGGCATCATCTGCATGAGGCGCAGGTTCTTCTTTTTCTGCAACAGAGCGCGTGCATCGGCGTCGTATTCAGGAGCGATAATGACGTCGGTAAAGATCTCGCCGATGATCTTCGCGAGGCCCAGCGTCATCGGGCGATTCGTGACGATGACGCCACCGAAAGGCGCTTGTTTGTCAGTCTCGAAAGCCTTCTCCCAGGCTTCGCGGAGGTCTTCATCCGCACAGCCCACGCCGCAGGGATTCGTGTGCTTCAAGATGGCCACGGTGGGTCTGGCAAACTCCAGGGCGATGCCAGCCGCGCTTTCAATATCGAGGATGTTTGTGTAGCTCAGTTCCTTACCGTGGAGCTTCACAAAGTAGTCGCTGAAGTTCCCGTAGAGTAACGCATTCTGGTGTGGGTTATCACCGTAACGAAGCTCCGAATGAAGCGGCAGACTGAGATTGAAACTCTTCGCACATTCCTGCTCCGTATTGAGATAGCGGGCAATGGCGGAGTCATAGCTGGAAGTGCGCTGAAAGACCTTCCAAGCAAGACGCTCGCGGGTTGAAAGCGTCGTGTCCCCCTGATGCTCCTTCATTTCTGCGAGGACGATGGCGTAGTCCACTGGGTCGGTGATCACGGTCACGGCGGAGTAGTTCTTCGCCGCGCTGCGGAGCATGGATGGGCCGCCGATGTCAATGTTCTCGATGGCTTCTTCCAAGGTGACATCTTCCTTCGCGATGGTTTGCTCAAAGGGATAGAGGTTCACCGCGACCAGATCAATCGTGGGGATGTTATGCTTCTTAGCCTGAGTCTGATGTTCTTCCAGATCGCGCCGTTGCAGGAGTCCGCCGTGGATTTTAGGATGCAGGGTTTTGACACGACCATCGAAGCATTCGGGGAAGCCGGTGTAGTCTGAGACTTCCTTAACGGGGATGCCTTGTGCGGCGAGGAACTTGGCGGTGCCTCCGCTGGAGATAATCTCCACGCCCATATCGGCGAGGCCCTGGGCGAATTCAGTCAGGCCCGTTTTATCTGACACGGAAAGTAGCGCTCTTTGGATGCTCATTGAGAAATAGGAAGTTCTTTGGCGAACCTCTGATTCTAGGTGGAAATGACTGGGTGCAAAGGGGAAATGTCTTCGGCATTTCCCCTTGCATATTCTCAGGCAGAACTATGACTCGCGCCTATTCCGTGAGGCTGATCACTGCACAAAGGCGAATTCACGCGTGTTAATGAGCGCCCAGATGATGTTCGCATAACCAAGCTCCCCATGCGTGGCGAGTTGTTGCTTAGTGATGTCCTTCTCGCGGAACGTCGGCTTGCGACTGAGGATGCTGAGGAAGACGACCTCCACTTTGTCCGCTGGTGACTTCACCTTTTCCATCGTGCGCAGGATCAGTGAGTCCTTGTTGGTCATCATTTCCTGGGCCTTGCCGTTCATGAGCATGAGCACCTGCGGCGCGCTTCCTTCACGCGAACCGCCATCCACTAGCAAGCGGTCGGATTGGCCGAATTCCCTTAAGAAATGGCCCAAGGGGGCTGGTTGTTCCAGCTCAGAAGCGCGCATAAGCTTCATACCGCCGTAGCTCAATACTTTGTCACCCATGCCTTTGGTATCGGCATTGGCCAAACCGCCACCCATCTTCTCACGCTCACGCTGAGCGATGGTTTGCATGGCATTGATCTTTTGCAGAACGGTCTGTGCATCCACGGTGTTGAGGTTCATGTCCATGGAGCGTCCGTAGAGATCAGCCTCGGTGCTTTTGACTTTATCAGGGTCGCCAAGCACCAAGGTCATAAAGGTGTCCCAAGTCTGCTCGGCAGTCATGCGCCGCATCACTGGGCCTTGGAAGAAGTAGGGCTCACCCATCGCGAGGGCATTGGTGGTGGTTTCACGCTGGTAAGTTTTCGTGTTGTAAAGGATACGTTGGAAGGCTTTGAGATCGAACTTCACGCGCACCATTTCATTAGCCAGATGCTTCAGAAGCTCGGGATTGTAGGCTTCTTCCGGACTGTCGATGTTGCGGACGGTAGGCGTAAGCGCACGACCAAAGGCGCGCGCCCAGAGACGATTCGCGATGGTCATGGCAAAGCGTGGGTTCGCTGGATGCGTCATCCATTTGCCGAAGGTCTTGCGGAGAGTTTCTGGGTTGTTCATCTCTCCGGCCACGGCTGTATAAGCCGCATTATCCTTCGCAGCATCTGACCAGGTGATGAGCTTTGGAGCCACGGGATCATTGCCATGCGCGTCCTTGTAACGGTAATCCTGCGGCAGCTTCATGCGGTTGGCATTGAGATTGGCTACGGCGAAACGGTTCGCGCCGATCACGTCATTGATCGCTCCGGTAGCGTCCTCGATCTTTTTGCCATTCTTCTCCAGCACATATTTAGCCTCTTCCATGATCCGCTTGCTGGGGTCGCCTTTGGAGAAGTCCTGCGCATTGAGCAATGTGGTGGTGGCTCCGAAGAAGGCTGCCATCTCATAGAACTGACGCTGCGTCCAATCCGAGAACGGATGGTCATGACACTGCGCGCAACCCACATCCGTGCCGAGGAAGACCTGCAAGGTGTAGGAGAGATTATCCAGCGGCATCCCTGAGTCCCGCAGCAAATAACCCGCCGCGCCATTGCTCCACATCTTTCCCTCAGCGGTGATCATGTCATTGACCATCTGGTCATAAGGGCGGTTCGCTTTGATCTGATCCTTCACCCACTGGATGTAGGGCAAGCCGCGCACGAGGTTCACATCGAAGCCGTCCTTGATGCGCAGCATCTCAGAAAAATAGTTGTAGGCGTGGCTTACGTAACCATCGGATTCCAGCAGCTTATTGATCAAGCTGGCGCGTCGATCCGCTACCGTGCTGCGCAAAAACAGTGTGGCTTCATCGAAGCTCGGAATGCGGCCCACGATGTCCAAATAGGCACGGCGCACAAACTGCTCATCAGTCGTGAGCGGATTCGATTTCAAGAGCGCGGGCGCTTTCTTCGCGGTCCTCGCATCCTCAGTGGATTCTTTCTTCCATGCCTCCGCGAGTTTCAGATTCGCCTTTTGCAGACCCATCTCCACGAGTTCATCAATGCGCGCCGAAGCCACCGCCACAGAAGCATTCACGGGCAAAGGCATCAGCGTGGGATCAGCCGAAGCCGGAAGCACCTTGGCCAACTTCTGATCCTCCGCACTCAGGCGATCCAAAGGCAGCGCGACCACGGAACCGTTCACCATCTTGATATAAACCGTCGTTCCATCCAAGCGGATAAAGGAGGCTTCAACCTTTCTTCCTTGGCTGTCCGTCCACATCCGGGAGACCGAGGCTTCAGCACCATGAAGGGCCGAGGCCAGAAAGAAAAACGCGATAGCGCATGATGGCAGTTTCATAGGGAGGTAATGATACAGCGAGGAATCTCCGAGGCACTAGTGTGCCGGAATCCTCGTGTTCTTTAAAACGATCTCGAAGCGCACAAATTAGGCTCCAAGTGTGCGCAGGAAATCATACGGATAGATGCCTGTGCAGTGCCCATCGCTGAAATCAAACTGCACCGCATAGCCTCCCATCATGCGCCAAGTCCGCACGGTCACACCAGAGAAGTCAGTCTGGTCCGTGCCGCCATAGACCTTGCCTAGAAGATCCCGCTCGCCGGTGTTCTCGGCGCTGGGGGAAGCCGCGCGCAGCTTCTCCATCGGGATGAAGGTCTCCGTGCCATCTTCCCAAGCGATGGCGATTTCATTTCCGATGGCAGCGATATTGGCAGGGCGAATCATGCCGGAATGGACACGATTTGAGGGACGATGTCCAGATGATGTAGCCTGACTCTCCAGAGTCGGGAATCAGTGCGAAGCAGGTGCTAAATTCCATGACCCGACTCGGCAGAGTCAGGCTACTTGGCGCATCAACTTCTCGGCATCACGCTCACGGCCATCACGCCTTCATTCGGCCACCAGCCGGCCACGCGGACTTCCACGTTCGGCTTCTCTTTGCTGACGAGCTGCGTCTTGACCATTTCCAAAAGCGCCTTCTCGCTCTCAGGCGTCATCGGTGCTCCGAAGAAGCTCTCCACGCTTTTACTGACCACTTCATTCTTCGCCAGGCCGATGAGCGAGACCTTGCCCGCAGGGGCTTGCGGCGGCTTCGCCGCTCGGCTGATCGCGGCATCAACGGGGCCATTCATCAGGATGATCTGCTTCAGGGCCGATGAATTTCCAAGGCGGCTGGCCTCAGCGATCATGCGGTGCGTTTGATCCTCAATGATCTGCCGCTCCATCTCGATGATGGCCAGTTCCTTCGCGCTTTCTGGCTTTGCGACAAGGGCCGCGCCGGGTGGCTTGATGGAGATGGTGGGCTTGAGCAAGGCGCTCCCGTCAGACTGTGGCTCCATCGTCGGCAACGGCAAATCTTCCGCGAGCACGAGGCTGGCGGAGGTCAAAGCGAGTCCGAATAAAAGAAGACGAGAAATCACGGTCAAGGTTTATGACAGATTTAGCGAAAGCTGACAAGAAAGATTAAAACGCTGAAGCGCTGATTGCCCTATTCCGCAAGTGAGCTTGGTTCATCAATTGCTGCTCAGCCTGTATTCGTCTCCAAGCCTCCAGCCTTCCCCTCATGGCAGAACCACTCAATATCCACACCCGTCGGAAGGAATTCATCAGCGTCAGCGATGAACTCCGCACCTATCTGAAGCACTACGGACGGCTCACGGAACTGCCTGCGACGTATCAGGACTTGATGGGATTTTCCAACTGCTATCCGCTCACGGATGACAAAGGCTCCCCCACTCTCTGGGACACCGTTATCTATGAGCGGTCCCTTTTGAAGGAACTCTGGCCGAAGCTCACCAGCATCTACTCGCTTCTCAAAACGGGCGATCTCCAAGCCGTTCCGCATCTCTATGTGGAACGCGTGGATTATTGCGGCTTCGGCAACAGCAAGCCCTTCCGCATCCGCGTGGTGAACCAATACAACGACAACTACGACCACTTCTACATCAAGGTCGCGGACGCCTCCCGACTCTACGGCTTGGAGCTGGAGCATCTGCTCTCACCGAACCGCATCAACTACCTCACGCATGAGAACACCTTGATCGAAGAGCACATCGCCGGAGTGCCGGGGGATGTGTTCATCAAGGATTACTTCGAGCGGCCTGAGACCAACCGCGTCCGCATCGCGAAGGAGTTCGTGAAGTTCAGTGAGCGCTGCTTCATCCGCCTGCTCGGGGATATGCGCAGCTACAACTACATCCTGGACATGACGCCGGACTTCGAGGAGACGCAATACCGCGTGCGAGCCATCGACTTTGACCAGCAGAGCTACGAAGGGGCGAAGAGTATCTACCTGCCCCAGTTCTACAAAGAGAATCTGCCCGTAGTAAAACTCTGCACGAAATATCTGAACGTCGAAACCATCCTGCAATATCAGCAGGAGGAACGCAGCCTAATCGGACGACGTTTCCTCGCGGAGAAGCCTCGGCTACGCGCGCTCTTCCGGGCCATGAAGCATCATGCAGCGGAGCCAAAGGAAAAGGTGGCCCAGCTCTGGAGAGAACTCGGTGAGTATCATAAAACGAGCTTCTTCAATGACTGCGCGAGCATGGGTGAGATCGTGGAAAAGCACATCGAGTTCACGCTTGAGAAGCCTTTGGTGGAAACGACTCACCCGCTTCAATAAGAGCAGTTTCCGCGATTGCACTTGAGCGTAACTGAGGAAATTTCCGTTCGCCAGATGCTGAGAAGCGCTCTTCATCTTCTGAGTGGACTTCTCATTCGCTCCGTTCATCCTGTCCCCACTCATTCCCGCATGAAGCTCCCGAACATCTTTGAAGCTGATATAACACCGGAAACCTATGCGGCTAATGCTGTCATCTTCCAGGAGGGGCAACCGGGCAATGCGATGTATATCGTGAAGGAGGGCGAGGTAGAAGTGCGTGTTCACGGAACTACGGTGGAGGTCGTTTTAGCGGAGGGGTTTTTTGGTGAATTGGCCGTGATTGAAGATGGCCCTCGCAGCGCCACAGCCATCGCCCGCACGGACTGCGTGCTCATTCCCCTGGATGCCAGAAGGTTTGATTTCATGATTCATTCCAATCCCCTCTTCGCCCGCGAAGTCATGCGCCATCTGGCACGACGCCTGCGCGGCCTGAATGAAGCCATTTAGTAACCAGAACCAGATACACCCATGAAGATTCCGAATATATTTGAAAACCAGACAGTGCCTGAAACCTATTCAGCCGGGACCATCATTTTCCAGGAAGGTCAGGAAGGTGATTCCATGTATATCGTGAAATCTGGCGAGGTGGAACTTCGAGTGCATGGCAAGGTCGTGGAGGTGGTCTCGGAAGAGGGCTTCTTCGGTGAAATGGCCGTCATCGAAAGCGGCCAACGCAGCGCTACGGCCATCGCGAAGACCGACATCGTGCTCATTCCTCTGAACAAGAAACGCTTTGAGTTCATGGTGCATGAAATTCCCTTCTTCGCCGTCCACGTCATGCAGGGCCTTTCCCGCCGACTGCGCGGCATCAATGCGAGCGCTTAGTCTCGGCCTTTCACATTGACCGTTCCAGCTCAGCGGGCTAACGAGCCTTTGCATGAAGCTCCTTCTCGAGACCCTGACCAGCGGCGCGGACTACCTCGCCAAGCGCGGGGTGGAAGATGCGCGACTGAACATGGAGCACCTGCTCGCCCATGTGCTGCAATGCCGCCGGTTGGATCTTTACCTGCGCTTTGATGTGACCTTGCAAGAGGCCGAACTCGCACCCCTTCGCGGCCTGTTGAAACGTCGCGGCGAAGGCGAGCCGCTCCAGCATTTGCTCGGCACCGTAGAGTTCTACGATAGCGAGTTCGTGAGCGATCACCGTGCGCTGGTTCCGCGCCCCGAAACGGAGCACCTCGTTCATCTTCTGGTGGACAAGTTCTGCAAAGGCGCACCGCCCGCGCGGGTTCTGGACATGGGCACCGGCACGGGCTGCATCGGCTTGTCATTGGCCAAAAAATGGGCTCAAGCCGAAGTCACCCTCGCGGACATTTCCGAAGACGCGCTGGAACTGGCGCGACTGAATGCGGAACGGCTCAAACTCTCCTCCCAGCGCTGCCGCTTCCTGCGCAGCGACTTGTTTGAAAAGATCACGAGCGAGTTCGACCTCATCGTCTCAAACCCTCCCTATATCCCCAGCGGAGAGCTGGCCGCGCTGAGCCGTGAAGTGAAGCGCGATCCCCTCACCGCACTCGACGGCGGCGCGTCCGGTTTGGAAATCATTGACCGACTGATTCTGGAATGCCCGCAGCATCTCAGCGCTGAGGGCTTGATCGCGATGGAACTGCACTACGATCAGGCGACAACTGTCAGCGAACACTTGCAGAAGCAGGGTTTTCGATCCATCGAAACCGCGCGCGACCTCGCCGGCATCGAGCGCTTTGTCTTTGCCCGCCGCCCCGAATTAAAAACTGAAACCGAATAACTCCTCATGCAAAAACTCATCGTTCAAGGCGGCACCAAGCTCCACGGCAAGGTCAACATCAGCGGCTCGAAGAACTCCTCCCTGCCCATCCTCGCGGCTACGCTATTGACGAAGGAACTCTGCGTCATCAACCGCGTTCCCGATCTCAGCGATACGAATTACATGCTGCAAATCCTCGGCGCACTCGGCGCTGAAGTGGAGCGCGCCAGCGGAACCATGCACGTCAAAGCGGAGAAGATTCACTCCGATGCTCCCTATGATCTCGTGCGGAAAATGCGCGCGTCCGTCTGCGT
>JANYJH010000425.1 GCA_025361865.1 Phragmitibacter sp. | reverse complement strand
CACCCTGTAGGTTTATACTCATATAGGAGTGATATGCTACCCTTTGGTCGGTTTTGCAGCGTATCCGCGTGATAGGCTGCATACCAAAAAAAATAGACGTGCAAAACAAACAAAATTGTCGCATATAGAAAGCAGGCTCAGCGACATACCCATTGCTTCCTGCGTGTTCTGCAAGGAGCTTGTTCGCTGCAGCAGCATTTATAGGGCGCGAGTTAAAACCTTCTTTAACTAAAAAAATTCACTTCGCGTCCGTATAAAAAGCGGAACTGTTACAAACCGACATTTTTGTTTTTGATCCTGGGCTTTTGCCGTCTTTGAACGTGGACTTGGAACCGGGGGCAATGGTTCCAATGGCGGATTCAAGGTAGCATCCACTACTTCGATAGACTGTTCAGGCACTCCCACTGGCATTGGCAACACGGTAGTCTCGGTTGGAAAGGGAAGTTACAACAATAGCGGAGCGGGAGTTGGAATCACACCTTTCAGCTACAATGTCTTGACCTACGCCGCATCGGGCGGTCCAGAGCTTGATGGGTTGAATAACTACAACCTAGGGCCTCAAGGCATCGCTGGTGCGTTTATTCCGACGACAGCCCTTGCGAGCGCGGGGGATACTATCTACGGCTATGTAGTCTTTGGCAGTGACGTTACTGCGACGGGGAACAACCTATTGGATGTGACCAACACCGCATTTTACGATCCCCTTTCAGGCTCTTCAAATGATATGGACATGGTCGCTTCGAGTGCCTCGCTCTATTCAGTGCCAGAGCCGGGATCAGCGATGTGCTTAATCACGGCGGGTGCAGTATTCGGCCTACTTAACCGTCGTCACCGCCATCGTTCTGGTAGTTCAAGCGGAATTTAATTACTTTCTCGCCGCCTTCTTCGCGGCACCTTTCGGTTTCGCTTCTCGCGGAGGGAACTCCCAGCTTAGGAGGCGTTTCTCACCGGGTTTGCAGGCGAGGAAGGCGCTGAAGGGGCGGTTCTTTTTGGAGATCATGCCGACGATGAGGCCGGTCTTGCCTTCGACGAAGAACTTGCGGGCGTCTTCCTCACTGATGGTCTTTTTGCATAGCTCGCGCGGGAGTCGGGCGTTGCAAAGGACCTTGTCAGTGATGTTCGTTTTGCAGCAATAGCCTTCGGGCAGGATGTAGATGTTTTCCTTTACACCGCGTTTGGCACAGACGGGACATTCGCAAAGCACGGTGGCTTCATTCCAGTCCATGTCAGCGGTCGCGCCTTTCTCAAAGACGAAGCCGACTTTACGGTCGTCCTTGATTTCCAACCCTGCACTGAAGTCCTTGCCGAGCCGACTGCGGAAGCCTTCCATCGTGGGAAGGAAGCGCTTCTCGATAAGCGTTCGCGCTTGCTCATCTGTCAGTGTTTTGCCAGCAATGTTCTTAAAGACGCGGACTTTGCACTTCGGCGTGCGGCACTCATAATATTCGCCCGTGTTCTTATAGGCCGTGGCTCCACAGAAAGGGCAGGTGACTTGGAAATCCGGCAAGACGATCTCCTTCGCGGCTTTGGCAAAGGCCTTGGTTTTGTCCACCACATCGGCGGCGAGGGTGCGGATGTCCCGCATGAAGCTGGTGCGATCTAGGCGGCGTTGCTCCATCTCGCGCAGCTTGTATTCCCACTGGCCAGTGAGTTCTGGCGAACAAAGCGTTTCCGCACCGAGAGTCGAAAGCTGGTCGATGAGCTCGAGCCCTTTCGTGGTGACGATCATATCGCGACCAGCACGCTCGATGTATTTGTCGTTGATGAGCCCTTCGATAATGGCCGCGCGCGTCGCTGGCGTGCCGAGACCGCGTTCACTCATCGCTTCGGCGAGTTCTTCATCTTCGACCAGTTTGCCCGCGCCTTCCATGGCGGAGAGCATCGTGGCTTCGTTATAGCGTGGCGGTGGCTTCGTGGATTCTTCACGGAGATCAAGATCAAGCGTCTTGGCCTTTTCGCCGACGGTGGCAGGCACGAGCACCTTGCCGCCCTCTTCACCGGACTGCTCATCAGCGGCTTGCTTACCGTAAACGGCGAGCCATCCCGCAAAGCGCATGATCTTGCCATCAGACTTGAAGGCATCTTCTCCGATGCGTGTGATGCGTGTGGTGACATCAAATTCAGCGGCAGGGAAAAACACGGCCAGAAAGCGTCGCGTCACCATGTCAAAGAGCTTCGTCTCAGCCTCGCCCATGCCAGCAGGCGGGGCTTGTCCGGTGGGGATGATGGCAAAGTGATCACTCACTTTGCTGCCGTCGAACACGCGCTTATTACCGGGACGAATCCAGTTCTCGTCGAGGATCTTGTCGCAGTGCGGGCGCAGATCAATGGGGAAGCCGCCCGCTTTGGAGGACGTCAGTTGAGAGAACGAACGGATCGTGCTGGTGACCGTGCCAATATAGTCATTCGGCAGGTAGCGAGAGTCGGTTCGAGGATAGGTGAGCACCTTGAACTTCTCATACAACGCCTGCGCAATCTGAAGCGTGCGTCGAGCGCTGAAGCCGAAGCGACCATTGGCCTCGCGTTGCAGACTGGTCAAATCATAGAGCAGGGGAGCGATCTGCTTCGTCGGCTTGGTGATCTCTTCGATGATCCCTTCCTTGCCTTCGCAGCGGGCGACGATGGCTTCTGCCTGCGTGCGATCCCAGAGGCGCTCGGCTTTTTTGTGCTCGTCGGTCTCGTCCTTCTTGAAAGTCTCATCAAACCAGCGGCCCGTGTATTGGCCCGCCTTGACGCTGAAATCTCCATGGACTTCAAAGTAGGTGCGCGGGATAAACTCGGTGATTTCACGCTCGCGCTTGGCCAAAATGGTGAGCGTCGGCGTTTGCACGCGACCCACAGGCGTGAGCCGGAAGCCGCCATTGCGGGAGTTCAGTGCGGTCAGGGCGCGGGTGCTGTTGATGCCGACAATCCAGTCGCTCTCGCTGCGACAACGCGCGGCTTGAGCAAGCGGCTGCATGTCGTCATCGCTCCGCATTTTGGCGTAAGCCTCCATGATAGAAGCGTTCGTCATGGACTGCATCCACATGCGGCGGATGGGTTTTTTAGCACCCACGGCTTCGATGATATTGCGGAAGATGAGTTCACCTTCGCGCCCGG
>JANYJH010000412.1 GCA_025361865.1 Phragmitibacter sp. | reverse complement strand
CGCAACCCCGCGAGGCCCTGGATCTTCGAGATCGTGCGCAGTAGGATGACGTTCCGGCCTTCACGGACAAACTTCAGCGTGTCCTGCGGCTCGTTCACGAACTCATAATAGGCTTCGTCCAGCACGACCACGACATGGTCCGGCACCTTATCCATGAAGCGTTCCAACTGCTCCATGCTGACCATGGTGCCTGTCGGATTGTTAGGATTGGCGATGAAGAGTTCCTTCGTGTTCGGCGTGATGGCCGCGAGCATCGCGTCCAGATCATGCACAAAGCCGGGGTCTGGCACCTCGATGGTGTCGGCTCCGAAGAGCTTGGCCATGAGCTTATAGACCACGAAGGCGTGCTCTGCGGTGATGATGTTGTCGCCGGGCTTCAGGAAGGCGTGGCCGATGAACTCGATGATCTCATTGGAACCGTTGCCGAGGATGGTCTGCTCCATCGTGACCCCGAATTTGTTCGCGATGGCCTCGCGCAGTTTGTAGCCGCCGCCATCGGGGTAGATGTGGGCTTCGGTCAAAGCCTGCGTCATCGCGGCTACGGCCTTGGGCGAGGGGCCGAGCGGGTTCTCGTTGGAGGCCATCTTGATGATGTCCGAGGGCTGAAGACCGCGCTCACGCGCCAGCTCTTCGATGGGCTTTCCCGGCTTGTAGGAAACGAGGTCTTTCAGTTGGGGATTGGCGTAGTTCCAGACGTTCATGGTATAGGGCTGCTTCCTTGCCGTCAAAAGCGCTGGATTGCAAGGGGGAGGTCAAAAGTCCAAAGTCGAAGTCTTTGAGCTGCTGGACTTTCCAGACTTTACCCAGATTATCTGTGAATTGTTTTTAACGAGACAAATTCGAGAACGTCGCTAGCATCACCGTCGATGTTGCTTTTCCTGACACTTACCCATCCGACTCTGCGCCTGGCAGCGATGGATTGGAATTCCATCTCTCGCCTGATACCGACGACAACTGTCGTGTTCTCGCTGGTTCTCATTCTCTTGTTTTTCGGATGTCTCGCAGTTCTGCTCAAGAAAGCGGGCAAGCTCAGAGCGGCTCAGGCTGGGAATGCGGGCCTGCGCGGTGAGCTCCGCTCTTCAGCGCATCCTTTGGCGATGCTTCATAATGGCGTTCACTACGACAAAGCACCGCTGGCAGAAATCTACCTCGCTGGGAGTAGGGAGATGGCTTTTCAGCTCATCGGAACCGATCAAGTGGACAAGGACTTCTTGACTCGGCTTCGCGGTGCGGGGAGGATTTGGCCCTCGCAAATGAAGCCCGTCAGCGCGGCGATGGAACACGCGGTCTTAGGAGCTGGTTGGCCCTTGGAATCGAAGTTGGGGACTGTTTCTGCCACGCTGCGGACGATCCCTTGGCTGGCCTGTGCTGCGCCTTTCTTCGCTTGGATAGAGGCCCAATCAGGAGCGTCGCCGCTGCCGCCGCTCGTGTTCGCCCTGTCGCTGATCCCTGTGGCGGTAGCGTTGTTGGGAACCGTCGTTTGTCAGCTTCTCGCCAGCACCGTGGCCCTCGGGGTGCGTCATCAAAGTCTGACGATGAAGCAGTTTGTCCTAGAGTTGAAGAACCTCTTTGATCGCGCTTATGTGTGCCATAAGCATCCGCTGGAGAAGCTGCCTAGTATAGATGGTTTTGGTCAGCCGGACGGCCCCACGTTTAATCTTCCACCCTCGGAGGCCACCTCACGCGGAGCCCCCCGCACCCCGCTATAATGGAGTATGCGTGACGCCGTTCAGGAGATCACCGTTACGTCAGGGAGCGATAGCGCACCTTTGGCGGCGCTTGGTTTCTTACTCCTGGCGGGGGCTTTCTGGCTCTCAAACGCTCATCTGGAAACGGCGACCTCGATCACTTCTTCAGCGCCCACCTCCACCGCTGTTCCCGCCTTGTCAGAGCCTGCCAAAACAGCCGCGCCTCCCGCGAAGGAGACCATCGTGGTGCTGCGACTCGGGGGAGAGGGGAAGTATTGGTTAGACGGCCGCCCCGCTACTCAACGCGAAGTGCGGTCCCTCTTAAAATCCCACTTCATGGCCAGTAAGGATACCGCCGTCATGGTGCAGGTTCCCGCTTCTCTCGCCTCTTCAGAACTTCTTCAAGCCATGCAGCTCATTCACGAAAGCGGCATTCAACGAGTTGCTGCCACCCCTTTGACTGATGCTCCAACAAACGCCAAATAGGGACGATGACTCCTTCTCTGAACAGTCGCCCTTGAGCATCGGCTTCTGGTCGCTCGCCATCATCCATGCCGTGTTGGTCATCGGATTCCTGATCACGAGAGGCCTGCCGATGATGCAAAATCTGCTGGCGCGGGATGCGCAGCCCGCGTGGAGTTCTCCCGCAGATTACATCGGCGAGGGCTGGCCCCAAACCGTTGCGTCTTCGAGCAGTTCAGGCTCGAAATCTCCCACGGCACAACCGCCGAAAATCAAGGCCGCAGGCCCTACGCTTTACATCACACGCTTGTCAAAAATCGCTACCACAGGAAGCCTCACCTTATCTCAGATCTCCGGCAATGGCCTGGTGAATCCCGCCTTCGATGCTTACGATCAGAATTTGAAGAAACTACTGCTAAGCCACTGGATGCCGCCTGTGGCGGAGGCTGGAACCATCGCGCATATTCGTCTTTCCATCAGCTTGGGCGGAGTCGTGCAAACCGCAGAACTGACCAAAGCCTCCGGTGATCTGGCCTTTGATACCTCCGTGCGCAGCGCCCTGACGAAGCTCGATACCATCAGTATGCCGCTGCCCAATGGCCTCATAGGTCTGGAGTATGTGGTCGAAGCCACGATGAGTGTGGAGTAGCTGGGCGAAGGCTCGACTCCGATGAAACGCCATTACGGAAGCGAGCTAATGATTTTTAACCGCTAACCCACGCTAACGGCTTCAATAAAAAGCCATGGTATTTATTAGCGTTAATCAGCGTGAATTAGCGGTTAAAAAACTGGGAAAGACTCTTGGTTGATTCCCGCCCTGCACTGAGAGATAGCAGAGGGACAGACATGCAAACGTATCGCCAACTCCTCACTCAACGCCTCCTCGCAGCCTTTACCAAAGCGGGCCTCGTCATTCCTGATGGCTTGAACATCGAAGTCACTAACGCCAGTGACTCCCGCTTTGGCGACTATCAAAGCAACGCGGCGATGATCGTGGCGAAGGTGGCCAAGATGAATCCGCGCCAGCTCGCGACGACGTTGATCGAGAACATCGAACTGAAGGGTCTCTGCGAAAAGCCAGAGATCGCGGGACCGGGCTTTCTCAATTTCAAGCTCACCACGGAAGAACTTAGTAAGTGCCTCTCCACGCTCTTCACGGATGAGCGTTGCGGGGTGCCGTTGGTGGAGAAGCCTAAGAAGATCGTGCTGGACTTTAGCGCGCCGAACATCGCCAAGCCCATGCACGTCGGTCACATCCGCAGCACATTCCTTGGGGACAGCCTCACGCGCATCGCCCGTTTCATCGGCCATGAGGTCATCACGGATAACCATGTGGGTGATTGGGGAACGCAGTTCGGCATGATCATTCATGGTTGGAAGACCCGGCTCAATCAGGAGGCGCTCAAGCTGG
>JANYJH010000273.1 GCA_025361865.1 Phragmitibacter sp. | reverse complement strand
TGCAAGAGCCGGAACTTGCGTAGGTTCTTATCGTTGACCTCAAAGCCCATGTCCTTAAGGGCGCTGCGGGCCAAAGTGTTTTCTTTGCGGTTCTCCTCACGGCGCTGGCTGGCTTTCGCTGCGCGCTCTGGATCATCACCCAGTTCTCGCACGCATTCGACAACGATGTGCGATGGCTCGCCGTGACGCTCAATCAAGTCATCCAACAGACGATCAAACAGGCGCACTCGATGTTGGACCACGGGATCACGAATCTCATTGATGAAGCGCCGCAAGGCACGGGGCAGAGGTTCCGGCTCGGATGTTTGCTTGCCGTTCTCCTTAATGTTGAAGCGGAGCTTGGCCGTCATGTTCACATGCTCCGGCTGCGCACGACGGATGAATGCTGCGGCTTTGTCCTCTTCTGTCTTGAGCTTTGATTTCTCCTTCGTTGATCTTGGAGCCAGCTTTGCCTGTGCCTCTTCGTCCTCCTGAAGTTTCCGCACGATGCGCAGGGCTTCAGCAAGGCCGTGCTTGCCGAACTTGCCACGTCCTTCGCCTTTGCCAACGAGGCCAGGCTGGTCTTCGATGAGTGCAAACTGACCTGCGGCTTTATAAGGAGCAGCCCAGCTCTCCAAGTCTTCTTTGGTTAGCTGACCTGTTCGCCCGATGATTTCACGTAACTCAGCAAGTGCCTTGGCTGGCGGTCTTATCTTGTCCTTTTTCTTTTTCCGCGAGGTGAGGTCGAGCACTTTAAAATTAATCAATGCCACCTCCACCTGCCACGCACGATAATCCTGCCGTGAGCGCGACATGACATAATTCGGATGCCCATCCTCCGAACGCGGCTGAATCAAATCTGTGCCAGGCTGGCGGTTGTGAATACGAGCTGCCTGAAAAGTGAAGGGGGCACGTTCCCTGTTGCGGTGGTTGCGATAGAAGACTGAGAAGGTCTGCTCAACCTCATCCGTGTCCTTGTTCTTCCGTTCAAGCAAAGCTGAATTTCCGCGTAGCAGCCATTGCGCCGTCGTCAGAGTCAAAGGTTCGCCTGTGACGTCTTCGATCTCCTTTTCCTGATTTAGAAGCGGCCAATGCATCGCCTGTGCCGCTAGAATGGCTGCCGCCTCCGCACGCATCAGATGCCGTGGCCAGGCATGTTTCCGCTGGCGTTGCTTCGAAATGTCCAGCAAGGCCAAATAGTGGCAGGGGTAATAGTTCTGCGGCTGGCTCGATTCAGTCTTTGCCCTTTCAAACCTCTTTTCCGTTTCCTCTGGAGTCACGCGATCAGGATCATTGTTCTCCTCCTCGTCTTTCGCCTTGTCCTTGTCAGACGTCACCTCCGCCCACGGCGGACTGGCAGGGCCACGGCGCTTCACTAAATGTGTCAGCGCAGTAAACAAATCTTCAGCAGAGAGTGCTTCTCCCTTTAAGGCAGCAACACGCAACCCTACGGGGTTGAAGGTGTGCTTGGACAAAGGCTTCCAAAGACCCTTCTCAGTTGCTATCCATGATTTCTTTGGAAGGCGTGTGTTTTCATGCAGCGTCAGCCCCAGCACTGGAGCCAATGCCTCCGCAAACCAGTCCCGCCGATCCTGCCGGTGGTCCAACACCCGTTTCCCGTTACGGAGCTTTCGCCTTCCAGCCAGGGCGGCGGTCTCGCTTGGACACTCAATAACTCCAGTCTCCTTCATCTCGTCCTTCTCACGGACTCCATGTGCAAGTGATGCCGTCCCTAGGTCAAAACCAAAAACTAGACCATTAAGAAAATCCTGACAAGAGATAGAGGGATTTGTCACGGGCTTGAGGCTCATGAAATCAAGGATAGCCAAAACTCTACCAGTGGCGAGGATTTTTCCGCTGGCTTCAATTACAATTCTTAGACGATCTTCTACTTTCTTCCTTGCCTCCCATTCCCATCGAAGTTTCGTAAGCCGTCATGTCTGACTACTATTACGATGACTATCCTGCTTATGAATCCGTGGCCAAGAAAAAGGCCAAGGCGGCAAAACTCGCCAAGAAATTGGCAGCCAAAGGTAAAAAGCTAGAGCCTGCGGTCACGAAAGGAACGAAGCTCGCCAGCACCTTCTGGGGGCAGGCTTGGAATCGGAATCTGGAGCGCTATCAGGTCTATGAGAACCGGCTTCCACGGGGTCGCAGCTATGCGCGGAACGGGGCGGTTGTTGACCTGAAGATTGAGGAAGGCTGCATCCGCGCGCTCGTCAGCGGCTCGGAGCTTTACACCGTTCGGATCAATATCAAGCCACTGAGCAAGAAGCGTTGGCAGGCTCTGAAGAGCCAGTGCTCGGGGCACATCACCTCGCTCATCGGCCTGCTGCAAGGGAAGCTCCCGCCTTCCGTGATGGAGGCCGTGACGCAGGAGAACACGGGCCTTTTTCCTGAGCCACGGGAGATCAAGTTCATCTGCTCCTGCCCGGATGACGCGGACCTCTGCAAGCACTGCGCGGCAGCGGCGTATGGCGTCGGCGCGAGATTGGATGAGCGGCCTGAGTGGCTCTTTTTGCTTCGTGGCGTGGATCACACGGAGTTGATCGCTGGTGCGAGTGATGCCGCCGTTGCCAAAGCTGATGCGGCTGAAGGTGGCGATGAATTGGAGAACCTCGGGGAGATCTTCGGGATTGAGCTTGAGTGACCCAGAGGCTCACTTTTACCCATTCGCCTCTTTGAACTGGCTCAGGGCCTGCGAGAGCTGGGCGTGTGAATACTTGCCCTTGATGCGCGCCATCGCTTCACCTGCGAGCACATCGCAGCGTTCGTTCTCGTTATTACCTGCGTGCCCCTTCACCCAGCGCCACGTCACGGTGTGTCGCGTTGTGACTTCATCCAACGCACGCCAGAGATCTGCGTTTTTCACGGGTTGTTTGGCGGCTGTCTTCCAGCCATTCTTCTTCCAGCCAGCGAGCCATTGAGTGATGCCATTGCGAACGTATTGCGAATCTGTGTGAAGCTCTACGGCGCATGGTTTCGTAAGGGCTCCGAGGGATTCAATGGCTGCGAGGAGTTCCATGCGATTATTCGTCGTGGCTGGCACGCCGCCGCTTGATTTCGTCACCCTGAACATAGGGCCGATG
>JANYJH010000306.1 GCA_025361865.1 Phragmitibacter sp. | reverse complement strand
GGGGATCTGGCGGGCGGCCTGTTTAGGCTCAGTAGCTGATGGATGGCTACTCAAACAATTCCGCCTGCGCTCCGATGGGCGGGGGCAGGCCGAGTTTCTTATAGGCGTTGGGCATGGCGACACGACCGCGGGGGGTTCGTTTGAGGTAGCCTTGCATGACGAGGTAGGGCTCGTGCATGTCCTCCAGGGTGGTGGCGTCCTCGTGAACGGCGACGGCGACGGAACTCAGGCCGACGGGGCCGCCGTTGAACTTGTTGATGATGGCATCAAGAATGCGCTGATCCATTTCATCAAGACCATCCTTATCAATATCCAACATGGACAAGGCGGCGTCAGCGACGGGCTCGGTGATGACGTTCGCGGCGCGAACTTGCGCGTAGTCACGAACCCAGCGCAGGAGGTGATTCGCCACGCGCGGGGTGCCACGGGAACGACGGGCTATTTCAAGGGCTCCGCCCGTTTCGATCTCTGTTTTGAGCAGGCCTGCGGATCGCAAGAGAATGTGCTGGAGCTGGGCGGTCGTGTAGTAATCCAGCCGATTTGGAATGCCAAAGCGGGAGCGCATGGGGGAGGTCAGCATCCCGGCGCGCGTGGTGGCTCCGACGAGCGTGAAGGGCGGCAGGTCTATGCGGATGGTTCGCGCTTTGGGCCCTTGGTCAATGATGATGTCCAGCCGGAAGTCCTCCATCGCGGGGTAGAGGTATTCTTCGATGCTAGGATGGAGCCGGTGGATCTCATCAATGAAGAGGATGTCCCGCTCTTGCAGATTCGTGAGGATGCCGGCGAGGTCTCCGGCGCGCTCGATCTGTGGGCCGCTGGTCGCGTTCATCCGAGAACCGACGGCGTTGGCGATGATGTGAGCCAGTGTGGTTTTGCCCAAACCGGGTGGGCCGCAGAGGAGAACATGGTCCAGAGTGTCCCCGCGTTGTTTTGCGGCCTCGACCATCAGCATGAGGCGCTCCTTGACCTTTTCCTGGCCGTGAAACTCGGTGAAGTCCGGCGGACGCAGCGCTACATCGAACGGCGTCTCCGGCGTATGGGTCGTTTGATCGTAGAAGGAATCGCTCAAGGCGTGATGATGATGGGCGTCAGAATCGTTGGTTGCAAGCAAAACGGAGTCATGCGAGGCAGAGATGTGGGGAGTTTTCTGCGGAATATGCTTTGCCACGCGGGTCTTTTCCTGTAATTGCCACTTGACGATCCAGCTCCTCCGAAGCGATATGCCTCACTCCCAACCACCTCAAGATAAACACCCGTCCTCTATGACCTTACACACAATTTTCCGATGGACGCTTGGCCTGCTGGTCGCTGGCTCCTTTACCGCCATGAGCGTGCTCGCCGTTGACGCGAACAAAGACAACCCTGATCTCGCCTTGCCTGCCAAGAAAGTGGTGAAGGACGTCAGAGTGGTTTCCTCCGGCGGAACTTCTTTGGACGAAGCCCGTATCCGTGCCAACATCGGAACCCGTGTGGGCGGTGCCTATTCAGACGAGCAGATCGAACGGGACATCAAGGCGCTCTATGCCACGGGTTCTTTCGAGAATGTGGACATCGTGGGTGAAGATGCTAAAGGAGGCGTGATCGTCACCATTAAGGTCAGCGCTCGTGGAGCCATCGGTGAAGTCACTTTCATCGGGAATTCCGTCTTCGACGAGAAGAAGCTCCGCAAAGAAGTCGAGATCAAAACGGGCGATCCTGTGGATGATGCCAAGCTCTTCCTTGATCAGAACAAGATTCGCGATCTCTATGCAGAGAAAGGCTTCCCAGATGTGGGTATCAATTACAAGTTGGAGCCGATGTCCAAAGGTTTCACGCGGGTCGTTTACAGCATCAATGAAGGCCAGAAAGGCCTCATTAATGACATCAAATTTGAAGGATTGACCGCCGTCAAACCCGGCAAGCTCCTCGGCAAGCTCAAGATGAAAGAGCGCCATTTCTATAACTTCTGGAGCAAGAGCACCAAACTCAGCAACGAAACGCTGCAAGAAGACATCCGCACCGTGGAGCGCGCCGTGCAGGATCAGGGTTATGTTTATGCGAAGGTCGCCCAAGTTCGTCGCGAGCCAGTCAAAGGCGACAAAGTGGACGTGATTTTCGTCGTTGATGAAGGCCGTCGCTATGTCGTCTCCGAGGTCGCCTTGGAAGGAAACAAAATCTTCACTCACGACGAGCTATACACTCAGTTCGACATGGATGCTGGTCAGGCCTATTCAGCCACCACGGTTTCCGGTGATGAGCAAAAGCTGAGCTATTATTACGGTTCCCGTGGCTATGCTGACGCTCGGGTTGAGAC
>JANYJH010000287.1 GCA_025361865.1 Phragmitibacter sp. | reverse complement strand
AACTCATGAAGAGCCCAAGCACGAAGCTCCAAAACAAGAAGCGCCGAAACACCGTGAAGAGCCGAAGCGTGAGGCTCCTAAGCAGGAAGCGCCAAGACATCAAGAAGCGCCGAAACGCGAAGCCCCCAAACCTCAAGCTGAGCCTTCAAAGGAGCGGGGTAAACACGGGTACAAGAAAAAGGACGACGACAAAGACAAGAAGTAAGACTCGCCGTCTTCTCAAAAACTGAGGACTCTGCTACGACGTCTTTACGCCAGTCTTGAAGACATGATTCGTGCTCAGGATTTCGCTTTAATCCGCGCGTTCCGCTATGGGGTGATCACCCCATAGCGGGGTAGCCTTGCCCGTGGCTATTGTTGAGCATGAGAAATAGTTCCGTGACTGCCGCAAGGCGGACCAACTCCACGAATGACTTCTCATCGAATCAGAAGCCATCTTATGAAACGCACATTCCTACTTATCGCCAGCATTCTCGCTGTCTCATGCTTTACGTCAGCAGCAGCAGAAGCGAGCAAACCCCATGAACTCGAATACCGTGACACGGAGAAGTTCACGCGTCTTATCGGCCTCGATCTCCTTAACCTTCAGGGTGAAAAACTAGGTAAGATCAAATACATCACCGCTGACTTGGAGAACGCACGCTTGGTGGAAATCATCGTAACCACCAAGGGCGGACTTTGGGGCCTCGGCACGCGAGTCACTGCCGTGCCGCCCCGCGCTTGCACGCTGGATGAAGCGAAGAACGTCATGTATTTAGACGTGAGCAAGGAGAAGTTCGCCGGCGCGCCGAACTTCGACGAATCAGACATGACTGGCTCATCCCAACGCGACAAGGTGGCGGCAGTGAATCGCTACTTCGGCCTCGAACCCTGGTTCTTCACCGAAGGCCAGCCAGTGAAGAAGAATACGCAAATCCTCCGCCTGGGCTTTGTCCAGAGAACGGATCGCCTCATCGGGCTGCCGATTAGCAACAAGAAGGGCGAGTCGATAGGCCGCATTGAAACCTTGACCATGGATTTGCCCAAAGGCCAAATTCTGCACGTCGTGGCCGTTACGGATGCCAAAGCCAGCCCGCGCAGCATCATTCAAGCGCGCGCCTTGCGCTTCAATGCTGATCACACCAGTCTCGTGCTGGATGACACAATAGCGGAACTCGCAGGAGAACCGCACTTCAAATGGCTCAATGGCAAGTCCAAATCCTTCAAGCAGGAGTCCTATGTAAACCGGGAAGTGGAAGCTGATAAAGGACTGCATTCAAAGCAGAACGCTCAGGAAGGAATCGTCCATAAAAGTGTGTCGATGGAAGAAGGGGAGAACTTCAGAGACAAACAGAAAACCCAGCTCATCCTCCAAGCCATCCAGGCTGATCCTACCCTCTCCGAAAACGCAAAGAATGTGGAAGTCGTCACGCTCAATGGGCAAACCACCCTGCGTGGTCATGTCAACACGGCGGCTGGTAAGAAGAGGATCGGCGAGATCGCGATGAAGGCGGGTCAGCCTGAGAACGTGAGCAATCTCCTCGAAGTCAGAGCTTTGAAATAGGCTGCTGGGCACTGATGGCGCGATCATTATCAAGCCGTGCCAAGGC
Organism: Phragmitibacter sp.; assembly: GCA_025361865.1. Classification (GTDB taxonomy): domain Bacteria; phylum Verrucomicrobiota; class Verrucomicrobiia; order Verrucomicrobiales; family Verrucomicrobiaceae; genus JANYJH01. Next base: position 12,756 of record JANYJH010000287.1, on the reverse strand, counting down.
TGGAAAGTCCATCATTAAGGAAAGCCGGGGACTTTCGGCGCGTATCCCATAGCAGTGCCTCAGGCACTGTTCGGATACGCCTTGATGATATGACCCCCCGCAGCTTTCAGTTCCTTCTCCTTGCCGCTCTGTTCGCGGCCGCTACATCCACCCGCGCCGAGGGCTTGCGGGGTAATGACTTGTTTCAAAAACAGGTCAAGCCCGTGCTCAATGAATACTGCTGGGACTGCCACGGCGACGGCATGGATAAAGGGAAATTCGCGCTGGATAAGGATAAGGACTACGCGGCACTCCTAGCCAATCACAAGCTCTGGGAAGATGTGCGCGAGCATGTGAGCACGCATGTGATGCCGCCGGAAGGCAAGGCCACGCCCACGCTGGAGCAACGTAACGCCATCGTGAAATGGATTGATGATGTGGTCTTCTACGTTGATCCGGCGAAGGCTGATCCGGGCCACATCACGCTGCGCCGTCTTAACCGCGTCGAATACAATAACACGATGCGGGATATTTTTAGGATCGACTCCCGCCCCGCTGACAGCTTCCCACCGGACGACACGGGCTATGGATTCGATAACATCGGGGATGTGCTTTCGCTCTCGCCACTGCTCATGGAGAAGTTCATGCGCGCGGCTCGTAAGGTCTCTGATGAGGCCATTTGGACGAAGCCGCCGGAGCGTCCGAGCATGGAGCGTGATCACTCCCAGTTCTGGGTAGCCAAAGGCGTGGGTGAGATTCACGGCGAAGTGGCGGCGCTGTTCACGAATGGGGAACTGGACACGCAGATGGACGTTACGGAGGAGGGCGTCTATCGCCTGACGCCCTACTTGACCGCAGAGCAGTGCGGCAAGGAGAAAGCCGCGTTCGCCATCGGGGTGGACGATCACGAAGTCATGCGCGGTGTAGTCACGGAGGAGTTTAAACGCGAGAATCCGAGTGAGAACTTGGAACGCTTCGCCGTGGAGGTGTTGTTGAAACCGGGAACGCATAAAATTAAAGTGGCCTTCCTCAATGATGCCGCTGAGCCTAATGAGCCGAATCCCAAGCGCCGTGATCGCAATCTCTACCTGAAGTCAATGGACATCACCGGGCCCATTGGGTTTCAGACTGGCACGCAGTCGAATTTCCTGACTTGGTTGTTTGATGAGAAGAGCCTCACTCCGCCCACCCTTTCTTTCACGGGTGAAGACTTCAATAAGGGCGAAGGCATAGCCAATATCTACGAGGAACAAGCGGAGCTGCCTTCCGAGGGCTTTGTTCATCGGGAGGTGCAGATTCCGGCAGAAGGGGAGTATCGCATCCGCATTGCCGCCTCTGAAGATCATGCCGGAAAAGAAGGGGCGAAGATGGGAGTGAAGCTCGGGAATCTCGATCTCGGTGTCCATGAGATCACCGTAGGAAAGGGCCAGCAACAATGGTTCGTTCTTAACAAAAAGCTCTCATCGGGAAACTACGACCTGCGTGTGTCCTTCCTCAACGATCTGTATATTGAGAAGACCAAAGAAGATCGTAATCTCCATCTCCACCGCGTCATCATTGAAGGCCCGCTCACTCAGGGGCCGCAGCTCACGGGCACCGAGGGCATCAAGAGCTGGGTTTCCAAACTCGCATTGAAGATCTTCCGCAAACCTTTGGAGGCTGAGGAGATCAACAAGCTCTGCGCCATCGCGGAAGCCGCAATGAAGGATGGAGCTTCCGCTACGGAAGCCATCGGCTTGGTTTGCGAGGCTTCCTTGAGTTCACCTAAATTCCTTTTCCGAGGCGGTGCGCAACCCGCAGGCGAGGTGAAGAACAGCTCCGTGCTGGTGGATGAGTTCACCCTGGCCACCAGGCTTTCCTACTTCATCTGGTCGAGCGCTCCTGATGATGAATTGCTGAAGCTCGCTTCGCAGGGGGAACTGAGAAAGAACCTCTCGCAGCAGGTAACCCGCATGATCAGTGATTGGAAAGGCTGGGCCATGTCAGAAGACTTCGCGGGGCAATGGTTGCAACTGCGTGATGTCGAACTGGTGGAGCCGAATAAGAAAATTTTCCCTGAAATGCAGGGCAGCATGGCCTCGCTGATGAAGAAAGAATCCCAGTTATTTTTTAATCACATCCTGAGGAGCAATGCCAGCGTGATGGACTTCCTAGATTCGGATTACTCGTTCATGAATGAGAAGCTCTCGAAGTTCTACGGGATCGGAAATGTGAAGGGGAAAGAGTTCCAAAAAGTCTCCCTCGCGGGCACCCCACGAGGGGGAATATTGACCCAAGGCAGCATCCTCCTGCTCACATCTCATCCGAATCGCACCTCGCCCGTGAAGCGCGGTAAGTATGTGCTGGAGCAGATTCTCGGCACGCCGCCGCCGCCGCCGCCGCAGAACGTTCCTGCCTTTAATGAAGATCGTGGAGCTGCCAGAAAAGGCACGTTGCGTCAAAGATTTGAAGCGCATCGGGCGAATCCATCCTGCGCCGCCTGCCATGCATTCCTCGACCCGATTGGCTTTGCCTTCGAGCACTACGACGCCATCGGACGTTATCGGGACAAGGACAACGGTGCCCAAATAGACCCCACAGGCAAGCTCATCACGGGCCAGCAATTCGACAATGCCGAGACTCTGCGCAAGCTTATGGTCACGGACATGAAGAAAGACTTCATCCGATGCCTCACGGAAAACCTCATGATCTATTCGCTCGGTCGCGGTCTCGATTACACCGACAAGCCCGCCAAAGACGAGATCATGTCCAAAGCAGAGAAGAGCGGTTACAAATTCCAAGACATCATCCTCGCCGTCTGTAAAAGCCTGCCCTTCCAGAAGATGCGAGAGGAGGATGTGAAGAAGGTGGCGACGAAGTAGGCTTTGATGAAGTCTAAAGTCACAAGTCCAAGGTCCAAGGTCTAAGGTCTCGGGGCTTGATTGAAGCTGGGTTCGGCTAAAAGGTCGTGCATGGCTAAGATCGAGTGTTTTGAAGATATTGAGGCTTGGAAGCTGGGTCGGGAATTGGTGAAGAGGATCTATGCGCTTACGAACTCAGGTTCCTTTGCGAAAGACTTTGGATTGAAGGATCAGATGCGTCGGGCTTCGGTTTCGATTTGCTCGAATATCGCAGAGGGATTTGAGCGGGGAGGGGACAAGGAGTTCTCTCAGTTCCTTTCCATCGCCAAAGGCTCCTGTGGTGAAGTTCGTTCGCAGCTCTATCATGCTCTTGACGCAGGCCACTTGAATGAATCAAACTTCAACGAATTGAAACAAGACTGCCTAAATATCAGCGCCAAACTCTCTCGTCTCATTACCTACCTTAAATCCTCAGCCCTCACCGGCTCCAAATACAAACCGACGCCAACACCTCCCTGACACCGCTACAGAGGACTTTGGACTTTAGACTTTAGACATTCCTCGATGCGCCGCTTCATTATCGTCTGGAACATCATCGCCACGGTTGTGGCGCTGGTTCTCTTGATGCAAGGCTATTTGTGGTGGGCGTGGGCGGTGATCTTCTCGGCGCACGCGCTTTGGCTCTGGGCCACGTTGATTCCGGCGTGCGAATGGTTTGGGCCTGTGATCACGTCTTTCCCTACGCCACATAACGAAGTCTGGCTGACCCTGGATGATGGGCCTGATCCAGTCGAAACCCCACTCCTACTGGAGTTGTTGGACCAGCATCAGGCGAAGGCCACCTTCTTCTTCATCGGCAGCAAAGCCGCGCAATATCCCGAACTAGTGCGCGCGGTGCAGCGTCGCGGACATGGAATCGGCAATCACACGATGACGCATCCTGCGGCTTGGTTTTGGGCCTATCTGCGCCATGCGGTGAGAGGTGAGATCGTCCACTGCAACGAGATGTTCTTCAAGATCACGGGCACTAAACCAACGCTCTTTCGGGCTCCTGCCGGACTGAAAAACGGCTTCGTCCACAGCGTGCTAGGCGATGAAAAAATGAAGCTTGTGGGCTGGAGCGTGCGCGGTTTCGATGGCGTGCGCTGCGATCCTGCCCGGGTGCTGGAGCGTCTTCAACATGGCGTCAGGCCCGGTGCCATCCTCTTAGTTCACGAAGGCCGTGGGACTTCGATGAAGATCGTCCGCGAGCTTTTAACATGGCTAGATGAGCGCGGGTATCAGTGTGTGCTGCCGTCTTTGAATGGGTAAAAGATGTCAAGACTCATGCCTTTCCTTGAATCAACTCATTCACATAGGCTCTAAGGTTTTCCACCTTCTTCCAAAGGCAGCAAACGCGGCGATCGTAGTCAGGCCCAGTAGCAGCGGCGCTGACTGCTAGCTGGAGGTCCTTCGGTTATCTTACTCCCCCCGGAAGACGAAGAGATGATTATTGAACGGCATCTTCCCATTCAGCGGTTCATTGCTCTTCAAGGTCAGTCCTTGGGCCTGCAATAAGGTCTCCAGCTCCATTGCGGTGGGATAGCTGATGGGACCGCTCTTCATCCAGAAAAGGAGCTTGGCCAGGGAATCAATTAGTTTCGTAGTCCGAAACCGCCAGCCTTGACCAGCCAAACCGGTGCGGATGATAAGCAGTCCGTTGGGAGCCATGCATTGGGCGGCTCTTTCCAGCAAGGCGGCGCGCTCGGTGGGGGCGAGGTATTGCAAGACATCTAGGAGGGTGACGTTGCCCTGATGCTGTGGCCAGGGCTGACGCAGATCCGTGACGCTGAAGCTCAGGGCGTCATGGTCTGCGGAGGCTTCGCGCGCAGAAGCGATCTTCTTCGCGTCAAAGTCGAGCCCGTGGATGGTCGTCTGAATGCCGCGAGTAGAGAGGTATTGAGCCAGAAGTCCGATGCCGCAGCCGAGATCGAGCGTGGGTAGTCGGGTGTCCCGCAAGGCCAGCTCTACGGCTTCATAAACGGGATCAAGCCGCAACTTCCAAGTGGCATAGTTTCGATGATACCGATCTGCATACCGCAGAGGGATGCAGTTGATGGCTTGCGCATAGGCTACAGCCGCAGGCATCAGAGAACGTTGGGACCAGAGGGGATGGTGGTGCTGCGGGGGTGGATGCGGGCGCGGAGGGCGGCGTCATTGAGCGCTTGATCAACGACATCCTGCAAGGCGCGTGAGGCCAGTTCCCGCAGCATGGGCACGGGTGATCCGCTCATGGGAATGTAGGCGCTGGCTTCGCGGTCGGCCTGATAAACGCGGCTGAAGACGACGCGGCCTGTTCTGGCTTCGATGAGGGTGACGTTGATCTTCGCAAAGGCGTAAGGATGGACGAGTTGCTGGCAGTAGAACTCCAGGACATCTCCGCCCAGGATGTAAGGCGCGCTATGGGGGCCAGCCTGCATTTTCCGAGTGCTCAGGCCATAGGCGAAGGAGTTTCCCACGACCTGACCGATAGGCACCTTCGTCACCATTTCCTCAATGGGGGTGCCGATGGGCGTGCGGATGGTGCCGAGGGAGAAGTCCGCCATATCGCGGCGATTGATGAAGTTACCCACGGTGACTGATCCCGCTGGACCCGGTGTGGAAAGGGCAGGGTTCGGCTGATAGTCGAGACTGACCGGCGTGGTGCCGCAACTGGAGAGAAGCAGTGAGGCGGTGAGGCCAGCCCAGCACAAGAGAAGATTAGCGCGGAAGGTCATAGTGGTTTATTTGGTTCGGAGGTGGCGGGGAAGCAATACGGGAAGTCTGAATAGAAAACCGAGTAGAAGTCGAGCGAACATCCAAGTAAGCAGGACGTTGTCACGGTAATAGTTGAAGTGCGAGATGCCGCCCTCGGAAGGTCCGTAGTATCGGCAGGGAGCAGGAATATTCAAGGGGGGATGACCACGCCATACGAGGCGCACGGCCACTTCTGGATCGAAGTCAAAGCGTCTGGCCCACGCGGTGGCCTCCATGACGGCTTTGAGCGAGGCGGCTGGATAAACACGGAAGCCGAAGAGGCAGTCGCCAATGTCCGACTGGCAGGTGACAAAGCGCGCCCACCAGTTCGCGATGCGTCTTCCACGGAGCCGGATGAGCGGCGCGCTATCGTCGAACTGAGGCAGGCCGATGATGACGGCATCGGGACGATTGATGGAAGCCTCCATCATAGTGCTCACATGGCTGGCGGCGTGTTGGCCATCGGCATCCATCGTGAGAATATGCGTGAACCCCTCTTTCAAAGCTTCGCTTAAACCACTGAAGACGGCGGAGCCTTTACCGGCGTTTCTCGGCAATCGGATCACGCGAAGGTCGTCAGGATAAAGCGCGAGCAGTTCGTTCAAAGAGTCGTCGCTTCCATCCGTGCTGCCATCCACCACTACCCAAACGGGGGACCAGACTTCTAGCGCTCCACGGACGGTCTGCGGTAATTTCCAGCCCGTGTTGTAGCTGGGAATGAGCAGTAAATGAGTGCGTGAGCGGGCTGGCATCATGCTCCTTTAGCGAGAGCGATTGGTGGAGCAAGCAGGGCAGTGCATGACTTATTCTTATGGAACGCGGAAGACGCGCTGAGTCGTGGGATCAAGGGCGAGCTGTCCGCTGTTTAGACCCTGCACGTCCAGTTCATTGAAGGGCGAATAAGGGCTCTTCACGCGGCCTGGCTTCGAGGTCTTCGTGCCGGTGAGCGTTTCTTTGCTGTCGGACTGCTTCGGGGGGGAGACAGTCGTTGGTGTGTTTCTAGGGGCAGGTGCGTCGTTGGTCGCAAGCGTGTCTGTTTTGGTCTCGATCTTTTTCTTCTCGGATTGTTTGCCTGAATCGGTGTAACCCTGATCAGGTTTGACAGGCTCGACAGGAGGGTCGGACTTGATCGTCACGGGCGGAGTGGGCTCCGTCTTCTGACTCTGCGTATTGGACTTCAGAGGCGTGCGATCGGGCTCATTCTCCTCAGACGTTTTCTTCACTTTCGGGCGTGGTGATGGCGGCTCATCCTCTTTTACCGGAGTCTTCGGGCGCTTATTGGATGACTCAGCTTTAGAATTAAAACGGTCTGAGGAGGACTCCGATTCGTGTTTGCGGTTCCCCGAAGGTGGGGTTGGCGGCGGCGGGATGGAATCGCTATTGCGGGACGCCTGCGAGCGAGGGTATCTCATCTCTGCCGGTGGTTGGTCAAGATTGTAGCGACCGCCGCTGTTGGAAGGCCGGGGGCCGTAAGGGACGTTTTGCGCGGGCTCGCCGTAGAACATCCGACGAAAGAAGCCGCCTACCTTTTCGCCTGTGCTCCGGTCATCGTAATCTTGAGCTTGCAGAGCCGTGCCTTGTTCGGCGGCACTCAGCAGCAAGAACAGGCCCAAGTAAGCTAGCGGGCGTGGTTTGGAGGGAAGGTTCATGGAGATGCTTAACATTTGTTAATTTTTATAAAAAGTCCAAGCCTTTGTGGCATTAGGTTGATATTTTTTAATGTATCGTGATCGAATGAGACGTGGGTGAGGGGATTGAAATTCAATCGCCGTAATCTTTTGTTTTGAGTCGAGGATTCAAAATCAGCGTGTCATCCCTGTATCTTAAGCTAAAGGAACGGAAAATGACCAGCGATTGTATTTTCATCAGAGGCTTAGAGTTACCAGTGCGCATCGGAGTTCCAGAGGCGGAAAGAACTGAGTGGCAGGTGCTTACAGCGGATATAACGCTGACGCCAAGACTAGGTTTTGACAATATGGTGGATGATTTGGACTGCACCGTTGATTACGAGGAAATCGCGAGAATTGTAAAAAAACTTGCAGCAGATCGGCCTCGCAAGTTACTGGAGGTATTGGCCAATGAGATCGTTACTTACTTGCTGGCGCATTTTGCCTTGGCCGCCGTTGACTTGGAGTTGCGCAAGAGGATTCTGCCAGGTGTGGATCATGTGGCGGTGCGGATGAGACGCGTGCAGGCATGAAGTATCGCTTGCGTAAGGCCGCTGGCGATTGTTTGTCTGGTCAACTCAGGCTCACGGTTTCGCTAGGTTAAGATAATGTCAGACAGGATACCCAATATAGATCAAGATCAGAATCTCGTGGAACGCTCCCAAGATGGAGATACACGAGCTTTCGACGAGCTTGTGCGCAAATATACGCCCAAACTCTATGGTCTCGTGTATAATATGACTGGCAATCGGGAAGACACGGCTGATTTGCTGCAGGACATCTTTGCGAAAGCTTACCGTTCATTGAAGCGTTTTCAGGGCAAAAGCACCTTTTACACCTGGATCTATTCGATCTCGGTCAATATGACGCTAAATTTCCTGAAGAAACGGGGGCGCTACACGAAGCTGAGTATGGATGACGTGGATTCTGGCATTCAGAACGACCCAGATTTCATCAAACTCACCTCTGGGGACAGCCCTCTCCGAGATGTAAATATCCATGAACTTCAAAAAAGGTTGAACGAATCCATGATGAAGCTGTCTGAAGACCATCGCACGGTGGTTACTCTGTATGACGTTCAAGGCTTGCAGCATTCTGAAATCAGCAAAATCCTTGGTGTTTCTGAGGGCACGGTGAGATCAAGACTTTTCTACGCGCACCGACAGCTTCAGACTTATCTCGAAGATTTCATCAAGTAGATTCAATCCCCATTACACCTGTTACCAGCACTCATAGAATATTGGAAGCCATGACTGAACACGATCCCATCCATCAGCTTCTGCGTCTCAAGCGCCATGAACAACCCTCTCCTGATTTCGTGGAGGATTTTCTGAAGACCTTTCATCAGCGCCAACGTGCTGAACTCCTCCAAAACTCTGCGCGAGGTCTCCTCTGGGAACGGATCACGACTTATTTTGATGACTTGATGAATCCGAAATGGGGATGGGCAGCGGCCAGCGTAGTAGCCGTAAGTCTCTTGGCTTTCTCAATGAAGCCTGCCTCTGGTGGAAAAGCTGACTATGTGAACAACAGCGCTTCACCTGATGCGTTTGAGGTTAAAGGCGTGGTCGTTTCACCAGACCAGTCACCCAATGCGAATGAGCGTTACCTGATCAGCCGTCACAATGTTGGTGGTCTTTCTGATCCGAATGAAGCTCAAGGCAAGGCTTTGCCTGCCAGTTTCCATCTCAGTGATGATACAGGAATGACTCACTAAGACCCGCGTCTTATTTCTTCTCGGGCGTCGGAGGCATCAAGGTGCACGACGCCCGAATTTTTTATCCAGTTCCGCGTTGGAAATCTGAATGAGCGTGGGTCTTCCATGTGGGCAGCAGTAGGGCATCTCACAAGCGTAGAGATCATCCAACAGCTTCTGTAATTCAGGCACGCGAAGGTAATCGTTAGCCTTCACAGCATGACGGCAAACGGTGGTCGCGATCATGTCCTCACCGAGCCGCAATGACGAGGTCTTACTGCTGGCACTGGCTAATTCATCAATCACGTCTCGCAATAGATCCAGCGGATCGTCAGTCTTCAGGAAGGTCGGCATGGCGTCCACCTTGAAGGCGTTATTGCCAAAGGGTTCCGCTTCGATGCCGAGCTTCGCCAAGGTCTCCAGATTACGACTGAGGAGATCGTAATCACGAGGGGAAACTTGAAGCGTGAGCGGCAACAGAAGCCGCTGGGAAGGGACGCCATCGTGCTCCATCGCGCGGCGCATCTGCTCAAATAACACCCGCTCATGGGCGGCGTGCTGATCCATCATGACCAGCCCATCATCGCTCTCCATGAGCACGTAGAGCTTGTTCAGCACGCCGAGGATACGGAACTTCGGTATCGTGGCGGGCGCGGCGGGTAACGGAGTTAAAACGGATTCCGACTGTTGAGCAGGAAGTGCTACTGAAATAGGCTGGATTATCTCCGCTACAGCCGCAGGAACGACATTTTGCTCAGGTGGGATTTCGGTTTCAACGGGCCCGCTTTGCCAAGTCGTCAGCGCTGTCCAGTCACGTCGTAGCGAGGTCTGCTCTGTTTCAGGGATCAACGCTGGAGTATGTTCCGTGGCTTGATAGGCACTGGAAGAGAATGGAACATGCCCGCTGCTGATTGAGGAATGGCCACTGAGAGCATTTTTCACCGCTTCTATCACTGCTTCACGCACGGCGTTGGAATTATGAAAACGGACCTCCTTCTTGGCCGGATGAACATTGATGTCAAAAGCCTCCGGCGGCATCTCCAAGAACAGAAAGGTGATCGGATACTGGCCTTTCATCAAGGCTGTGTGATAACCCTCGCGAAGCCCGAAGGACACAGCGGCGCTGTCCACGGAGCGGTTGTTGAGGAAAGTGAACTGGAGTTGCTTGTTCGGACGGCTGATGCCCGCTGTGCAGATATAGCCCGTGACGCGAATGCCATGAAGAATCGTCTCCGGCACCTTGATAAGCCGACGTGCCACTTCTTTGCCGGAAATGCCCTCAATTCGTGCCAGCAGATCATGAGTCGCGGGCAGGTGGAAAACCACATTGCCATCGCGAACGAGAGTGAAAGCGGTCTGGGAATTCGAGATCGCGTGAAGTCGGAACTGCTGCTCCACATGAGCAAATTCCGTTTGTTCTGAGCGTAGGAATTTGCGGCGAGCAGGGATATTGTAAAAGAGGCTGCGAGCTTCGATCACAGTGCCCGGTGCGCCGCCGTAGTCGCGGACCGCAGAAAGCTTGCCACCGTTCACTTCCACCTCTGCTCCGGCGAGCGCATGAGTCTCTCTCGTAGCCAAACGAAAGCGCGAGACACTAGCGATACTCGGCAGCGCTTCACCCCGAAATCCAAGCGTGGAAATACAGGTCAAATCCTCTTTGGTGCGGATCTTGCTAGTGGCATGTCTTTCAAGGGACATAAAAGCATCTTCCCTATCCATGCCGCTACCGTTATCTGACACTCTGATGAGCGCTGTGCCTCCGCGTTGGACATGCACCTCTACATGGGTCGCTCCGGCATCTAAGCTGTTGTCCACCAACTCACGCACCACTGCTGCTGGCCGCTCCACTACTTCACCTGCGGCCACTTGGCTGGCAAGGGCTTCAGAAAGTATGCGAATTCGACTCATGATGCTTGATCTGTATGGGAAATGGCGTTACTTCGGCATATCCAGAAGTTTGCCGCGCCTTAGATGTTTTCAGGTGCCCTTTGCGAAACGCATTAAGCCAGCTAACAGCAGCGGCAGCTCGGATTTTCCTATGATTACTGTGACCCCCAGCGCCGTCAAACATCTCCATAATCTTTTGGAGGATGTTGATAATGTTGTAGATAGGGGGCTGCGTTTAATGGTTGAAAAAGGAGGGTGCGCGGGTTGGCAATACTCCATGAAAATGGACAATGCCACCATGGAAGATCGGATCTTTGCCCAAGATGGCGTCAACATCATCGTAGATCAGCACAGTCTGGGTTTTCTGTCGGATTCGTGCATTGACTACGTGGACACATTGAGCGACACCGGATTCAAGGTAATCAACCCCAACGCTGTGCGCAGTTGTGGTTGTGGATCTTCCTTCGAGCCGAAGGAGGGGTGAAATGTTTCTTTTTGCTTCAAAATTATCTTTTCAAATTATAGATTTTCGATAATTCTTTTTAAATATATTTTTGTCAGTCTTCCAATTTCTAATTTTTCTATTTTATGAATGTTCATTTTCTCAGTGATGGTTCTGATTTTCGCAGTCGTGGGACCAGCGGCTATCTCGCTAAGAATCGTAAAGGAACAGGTATGTTCTGGTGGACGATTCTTATCACCCTCCTGATCGGCCTAGCCACATTCTGCTGGTTCTTCAGCATCATGGTTTTCAAATATCCTGAAAAACCCTTCAACTATCACCTGCTCACCAAGCTCAAGAAGCTGGAAGACATCAAGCAGTTTGAGCCTGAGAAAGTGCCGCATGGTAAATTCTTAGGAGCAAAGGAAATGCTCTCCGCCTACTACTACTACAATGCGGACCAACTGCGTCATGCCAATGGCGCGCTGAAGAGAAATTACATCCTCAACTACACTGAGGAAAGCCCGGTCTATGTGAAGGGCACTTACACAGTGACTCAATCGCGTCCGCTGTCTGAAAAAGACGTGATGCCAGTTGGTTGGGTGGTTCGCGCCCGCTCTGTGGACATGGAAGACGTGGAACTGGAACTACTCCTGCCAGGTGCTGCTTCGGAAGAATCTCCTTACAAGGAAGGCGAAGTGTTCTCGTTGGACAACAAAGCGACCTTTGGCACCGTCCTTCATATTGAGCGCACTCCGAACGATGGCGTGTGCGCAACGGTTGTCCCCCTCGTTTACGGCAAATACGCCGTGGGTGGCGATAAGAAGCTTGGCCTCGAAGCTCCTGATTTGCTCAATGTGGAAGCCACCTTCCCAGTAACTTCGGCGGAAAATAATTCCACCATCGGCTCCTCCACCAAAGTCGCGGTGAAGAGTGACCCCTAAGGCGTCATAACAATCCATTTCATTTAGAAGGCGGCTCAGGATGAGCCGTCTTTTTTATGCCCTCGTATCGCGTTTCGCGCTCAATGTGCGACTCGTGAACTTGATCTCAAAATAGCGCGAAGCAGCATGAGTTCCGTTGTGGCTTGCATCCGTTGGTGTGGAGTATATCTCTCATCACCCTGATGAGTAGCAACGCACCGGAAAATCCTCCACCAACTCAGCGCACGGTGCGATCAGCACCGCGAAGGGTGGCGTCCAGCATGGCGGTGCGTTCTTCCTGGCTGCGCCGTTGGATTGAGGGAATCATGGGGAGGAAGTCTGATGCCACGACTTATACCATGCTGCCCGTGCTCATGGAGGTCTTCGCGGGCTTCAGCAAGATCAATGGGGAAGTCATGGAAGAGGAGATCGACTCCAGCCTTGGCTTCATGCGCTACGATTATCCTGAAGCGATCTACTCGGAATTACGGCGCGTTTATGTTGAAGCACTGCAAAAGTCGCAAGACCTCAGCGCTCGTGCTCGCGA
>JANYJH010000262.1 GCA_025361865.1 Phragmitibacter sp. | reverse complement strand
GGAATGCACGTATGGTGGCGGGACGTGACATGAGCTTAACCTCTAAGCCGATAACCTGGCGGTGCGCACGTGACGCTTCCGAGCCACGGCTGACTTTCGTGCCCCGCCTGTTGTCTCCAGCTTTTTGTTCGGGCTGGTGTTACGTTGGGCTTGCTTGTGGGCTGCGGTCGTGGCTCTCGCCCACTCGTAAATCTTCTGGCGATCATAACCGTGCTCTGCCGCGAGCGCGGCACGCGCTTCTCTAACTTCTTCGATGATTTCGTTTTTCATGGCTGCTCCTGGGTTAGTGCTTCTGGGGTGCAAATGATCGGGACATGAAGGCTGTGATAGGTGCAATACTCCATCAACTCTTTCTGATGGGAAGCGTTGGCGAGGTGCGCACAGTTCCAAGTCAGGAGGTAGTCCATCCGGTGCAGGATTGCCAAGGCAAGATGTGATGCATCGGTCGTCGCGCGTGGCGGCAGCCGGAACAACTTGATGATGTCACCTTCGATGCGTGGCAGCTCTGGTGGGATGTCCAGTTCCGGGAGGCCCTGCAAGAATTTCATGCGCCGTGCCGCCGCTCCAGCATCTCCACGGCCAGCCTCATCAAGCGTGAACACGGAAGTGTAGAGGCGGAACCTGCTTCGCTCGTTCTGCCACCACTCATGCATCGTCTTCTGATCGGCGGCAATGGCCGGCTGGCTGCTCGGGTGTGCGGCCAAGTAGCTGGGGATCGTCGTCTCAATATAAACCGTCTGCATCTTGCACAAGATACCCGCCGAGCCTCATTCGTAAAGGGTGCAGGTTGCCGCTCACGGCGTTTCAGGGTTTGCCCGAACGTCTCGGATCAGGCGACGGCGAGCGGGAGGCTTTGATGACACGACAGATGCCATACGAGCCGTTGCCTGCATCCGTTTTGTTCGCCGAGTTGGTGATGTGTGGTTTGGTCTGGAATAGTCATGGCTAGGCGATCTTAGCGCCAGCGGTGCGGGCTTGGTCAATGAGAAATGTAAGGGCGTCTTCAGGAATTTGGGCGGCGGGAATCACAGAATACGTTGCGCCACGGAAGCCAAGCAAGATGAGGTCTCCGTATCGTCGGACCTCTCCCAGTGCAGACCATGCCAATGCGACCGACCCAAGTGAACTCGATGCCTCAATAGTGGATTCCGATAAAGAATAGCTCGCCCTGCCATCAATAATCATGGCCAGCTTATCCTGTGCGCGGCGCAGTCCGATGATATAGCCAAAAACGAAGATCAAGGTCATGATCCCCAAGAATGTGAGGAAGATGATTGATGTCGTTCCAAGCAGTCCTGCTCGAAGGTCGAGGTAAACTGGCACCAAGATGATCAACATCGCAACAGGGAGCTTCCAAGCGAAACCTCTGGCGAAGAACCAAGCGTTCCATGCCTGCCGCATCATGCGCTGCTCAACTTGAACTTCAAACTTGTGGTCCATGATCTAGTTCTGGGGCGAACGTCTCGGGTCAGCCGACCTGCGGTGAGCACCGAAGATCGAACGGGGACAACGTGTTCAAGTTACAAAAAAACGTGGAACGAACAGCGCCGCCACCGCAGGTTGGCTGCACCTGTTTGTTCGGCGTTGGGCTGGAATGGAGTGACGGCATGTGGAATCAGTTCAGTGGGATGTGGCGTCCCTTCAGAGAGCTTTGTATTGGGATAGCGCGCTCTTTGCAGATTAGCGTTGCCAACTTGCCATTGCGGCTACTGCTCCTCCGAATAGCGCGTAAATGGCAATCAGCAGTAGAATCAGACAGCCTCCAGGGTGCCAACCGTGCCCACAGATCCGACAAGTGCAGAACTTCACTTCTTCGGGGCCTTCACTGTGCCCATAGTCATAGTTATCCGACTCTGGGCTAGAGTTGTCCACCGTCTTCGTTCCGACTGTCACTTGCTCAGATCCACACTTCTCACACTTCATAACTGTCTAATGTTGCTGGAGGTTGCTACTTTTTGTTCAGAATGAGACAGATGACACCCATAATCCATAAGATGATGCCAATGGGGGATCCGACGATAGTAACCATGCAAATGGTGCCGCAAATGAAGTATAGTTTGGCCATTTTCTCCATGTCAATAATTTATTAAGTGTTGAAGATGTTGTTCTGATTCCGATTTGACTGTAGTTGACTAGCGCAACTGCGATTCGTCCACCGGCCACACATGCTTGCAGTCG
>JANYJH010000260.1 GCA_025361865.1 Phragmitibacter sp. | reverse complement strand
TGGGATGATACATCTTCTCACGAACGGCCGTGACCTTCGCTGCCACCTCGCTCGCTGATCCCACACCTGCCGCCGCAGCACCGAAGATCGCCGCGCCCAGAGCGCAGGTTTGTTCACTGCGGCTCACCTTCATCGGGCGACCCGTCACATCAGCGTAGATCTGCATCAGCGTTTCATTCTTGATGCTCAGTCCCCCCGTATTAATGATCTCCTTCACGGGCACGCCGTATTCCTCAATGCGCTTGATGATAGTCAATGCCCCGAACGCCGTGGCCTCAATGTAGGCGCGATAGATCTCATGCGCCTCGGTGTGGAGCGTTTGTCCAAGCAGAAGTCCTGTGAGCCGATGATCCACCAAGATCGTGCGATTTCCATTGTTCCAATCCAGCGCCAGCAGGCCCGTCGCGCCCGGTTTCTGGCCGTTCATGGCCTTCTCCATGTTCACGAATTTCTCACCGCCCGTGGCTCCGTAGCTGTCCGGCACCAGATGATTCACGAACCACAGGAAGATATCGCCGACCGCGCTCTGACCGGCTTCGATGCCGTAGTAACCGCCGAGAACCGAGCCATCGACGATCCCGCATACGCCGGGAATGTCCGCCAGCGACTGATCGTTTGGCGCCATCATCAGATCACAAGTGCTCGTGCCGAGAATCTTCACGAGCGTGCCTTCCTTAATGCCTGCGCCCACCGCGCCCATGTGCGCATCGAATGCGCCCACTGCGACCGCCGTTCCTTCCTTCAGGCCAAGACGTTGCGCCCATTCCGCGCAGAGACCGCCCGCCTTCGTGTCCGCCACATGCGCTTCGGAATAGAGACGATCTCGCAAGTCCGCCAGCGCAGGATCGAGCTTCGCCAGGAATTCTTTGTCTGGCAAGCCGCCCCATTCCTTGCTGAACATGGCTTTGTGACCGGCAGAGCAGACCCCGCGCTTCAGCGTCAGCGGGTTCGTGTCGCCCGTCAGCACCGCTGGAATCCAATCGCAATGCTCCACGAAACTGAACGTCGAATGAAACACCGCTGGGTCGCAGCGACGCAGATGCAGGATCTTGCTCCACCACCATTCGGAGGAATAGATGCCGCCGCATTTCGCCATGATTTTCGGGCGCATCTCATGGCCGAGCTTCGTGATCTCTACCGCTTCTTCGTGGCCCGTATGATCCTTCCAGAGCCAGACCATCGCATTGAGGTTATCCGCGAACTCCGGCATCAATCCCAACGGCGTGCCTTGTTCATTCACCGGGATCACCGTGCTGCCCGTCGTGTCAATGCCGATGCCCACCACTTGAGCGGCATCGAAGGAATCATCATTCGCTTTCGCCTGAGCCAAAGCCCCACGAATCACTGTTTCCAGACCATCCAAATAGTCCTGCGGATTCTGCCGCGCCACATGTGGATCGCGAGGATCAGTCAAGATACCCAGCTCACCTGAAGGGTAGGGGAAGACCGTGGAGCCAAGCTCCCGACCGTCCGCGAGGTCAACGAGAAGTGAGCGGCAGGAGTTCGTGCCGTAGTCGATGCCGAGGGCGTATTGTTTGCTCATAACGAGCGCGCATCATGACGGACAGGGCAGGGGATGCAAAGGAAAATCCGCAGCGCTGAAGCCTTACTCATGAGCCGGAAGAATCTTCAGTTTGGCAAGAATGGATTCGGTGATCGCGCGGGCCCTTCGTCCAGAAGGGTTCTCGCCGCCGGTAAGACGACAGGCGAAAAAATAATCACCCGAAGGTGTGGAAACACTGCCGACGAACCAGCCCATGGAAGCCTCTTCCTTGTCCGAGTCGCTGCCCGTTCCCGTCTTGCCGCGAAGGAGGATCGGCCCGGTTCGGGAAATCGTCATGATGTCCAGCAACGTGTTCACGGTCTTCTCAGAGAAGGGCAGCTTGCGGGCCTGAAGACGACGCAGGAAATCCACCTGTTCATCAGGCGAAATGGTCAGTGAACTCTGGAGCCAGAACTGAGTCACGCCGCCTGAGACATCGCCATTGCCGTAACCGATCTTCGGCAGAAGTTCCCGATAGGTTTCCAGGCCGATGCGTTTGGCCAAAGCTTGAAAATACCAGACGCACGAAACGGAAAAGGCACTGCGCAAAGTCTGGTCATGGTTCCAAGGCTCGATGGAATGGTGAACGCCATCCCATGGGAGGCTGAATTCCGGTCCGCTAGCCACGTCCGTTTCCAGCGCTATCAGGGTATTGAGCACTTTGAAAGTTGAGCATGGCGACCTGCGAACCCGGCACTGCTCTGGATGGAAGCGCAGCCAATGTTCATGCGCCGCGTCATAGAGCACGAACTCGCCTGAGTTGGAACCGAACTCAGCAGAGAAATCATGCTCCTCAGCCGTTTCCTTGGCCGATGCTGCGCTGCCGAATGAGAGCAAGAGACCAAGAATGAAAGCGCCGTTAATGGGAAGCATGAGAAGCAGACTAACGGCTTCGAGTCTGGTCGCAACTGGTGCCTTTCCCTGTAGTGCCAGAGTGAACTTTCGGAACAGCTTAGGAAAACGCTGATTAAAGGGGAGAGACTCACTGCCTTTCCTGCCTCGATCTTCGGCGAAGCAAAGTAGTCATCATCGCTCCGCGTGATGAGCGAAAGATTGGGCCGAAGCGGTCAGTGAGTCATGCGGATATCGGTCTCATTGGTGAAGCGACGTAGCTTATGAAACGGGTCGAGAGTATTCGAGTGTCGGTCTTCATAGCGAAGCCACAAGGCTCGTCACGCGGAGCGATGACGGCTACTTTGCTTCGCCGAAGAGCATGCTCTCCTACAAAGGGAACTCTCTCCAAGCCCGCTCTGGCTCGGGGTTTTAATGAACCTTTAAATCAGCGATTCCTTAGGGTTGGTGGCACCACAGAAACGCTGCCGAGACGGCAGCGGTCCTAGGTCTTAGCGCATTGCTGCGTTATTTGCTCTTGTCTTGAGACACGGTGAGCGAGGAGACCGATCCATTGGTGGCCATGTCCTTGCCGTAAACGAGTTCCACCTTGGCGGCGGCACTCTTCACACTCGGCACCGACACGGTAGGCGCGGAACTGTAGCCTGCGCCGCCGTCGGTGATCTCGTAGCTGATGACGGCTCCGTCTTTGACTAGGGCGTTGGCCGTGGCGGGCTTGGTCTTCCAGAGATTACCGCGACCGGGGGGATAGCGATAGAAGTTGGAGACTGTGTTGATTTGTTCATCGGTGATGCCGTATTTGCCGAGACCGTCCATGAGCGCTTTCTTATTGGCACGAGCTTCAGCATCGCTCGGTCCACCGCTGCCGGGACCGGCGGGATGCACATGGCTGAAAACCTCGCGGAAGACTTCCGGCTTCACGCCTAGCGCGGCGGCGATAAGAATCACAGGCCGCCCATGGTCCACGCCAACGGTTTCATGACCACCTGAGAAGACAACGGGCACGCGCGTCACGCCCAAAGGCAAAGGCGCAGGTTCGGCAGAAGCGGTGAAGGTCAAAGCTAGAAGTGTGGCGAGGCTGAAGGTGAAGCGGAGAGTCATAGGCGTTCGTTTTCCTGAAGTGTGACGTTGTGCTGAATCATCATGCGGTCGCGTGATTCAGCACAGAGTCTCGTGAATGTGTAAAGGTGTCATTTCCCTGACAGCGGAGATTTGTATGGGAGGTGTAAAGGTTCGCGGCTTTGCGGAAATTGAATGATGAATCAAGCTACACCGCCCGTATCTGAATGACCCACCATGGCCACTCCTCAAACTACCTCTTCCACCAGCCGTCGTTCCTTCCTTCATGCGGCTCTCGCGGGAGCGGCAACGGCCATCCCAAGCTCGATGCAGGCCGTGGAATCGAAGGCGAGCGATCCTCATCTCTTCTCCGAACCAGCGCATGATCTGCCTTTGATCACTGATGTGGATGTGATCGTTTGTGGCGCTGGCCCAGCGGGTGTCTCAGCGGCCATTACCGCAGCGCGGGCAGGCGCGAAGGTTCGTTTGTTTGAATGGCGCGGCTGTCTCGGTGGCGTGTGGACGGCTGGCTTGTTGGGCTACTTGCTGGATTTCGACAAAACAGGCTTCGCGAAGGAACTGACGCATAAGCTGGATGAGCGCGGGGCTCGTCGTGGCACGAGCCAGAAGAGCATCTGCTATGAACCGGAGGGCATGAAATTGCTGCTGGAAGATCTCTGTGTGGAGGCCGGAGTGAAGTTTCAATTCCATACGCGCGTCGCGGGGGCGTATCGCGAAGGACGACGGCTGACGACGATCATCACGGAGTCCAAATCAGGCCGTCAGGCTTGGCGTGCTCCGGTGTTTATTGATACCACGGGCGATGGCGATCTCGGCGCGATGGCAGGTTGCGCTTGGGAAATCGGTGAGTCGAAGGATTGTCCTTGTCAGCCGATGTCGCTCAATGCGCTTCTCGTCGTGAAGGACGCAGCGGCCTTGACCGATTACATCCACGGCTCTGATCCCACGAAGAAAGATGGTTTGGCCAAAGATGCTTTTCTTGCCGAGATCAAGCGCGCGGGCTTCTTCCCTTCTTACAGCAAGCCGACACTGTGGCAGGTGCGAGATAATCTGTTGCTGGTGATGATGAATCATGAATACGGCATCAAGCCCTTTGATGCCGCCGAAGTCACTGAGGCCACGGTGCGGGCTCGCAATGAACTCAACAAGATCGTCAATGGCTTGCGCAAGCTGGGCGGGGCTTGGGAAGGCATTCAAATCGCCGCGACCGCTGAGCAGATCGGCGTGCGCGATGGTCGTCGTATTTCAGGACGTTACACCATGACCAAGGATGATGTGGTCAGCGGCGCACGATTCGATGACGCTGTGACCCGTCCGACCTTCCCTGTGGACATCCACGCGCTCAGCGGGGAGAACAACAAGAAGGCGGCGTTCTCCAATGCCGGGATCGCCGTGAAGCCTTATGACATCCCGTTGCGTGCCATGATCGCGAAAGACGTGGACGGCCTAATGATGGCAGGACGCTGTATCAGTGGCGATTTCATCGCGCACGCGAGTTATCGGGTCACCGGCAATGCCGTAGCCATGGGTGAAGCCGCAGGGGTTGTCGCCGCATTAGCCGCGACAACACAGCGCCTGCCGCATGAGGTGCCGTGGGCCGAAGGGGCCGCGAAGTTGACTCAGATGGGCCAGCGGGCGTGAGGCGTTTCACAAAATCGTCCCGCGCAAGATCGTCATCGCGACGGTGAAGTAGATGATCAGCCCTGTCACATCCACCAGCGTGGCCACGAAGGGCGCTGAGGAAGTGGCGGGATCAAGGCCGCATTTGCGCAGGATGAAGGGCAGCATGGAGCCTGAGAGTGAGCCCCAGAGCACGACGCCGACGAGTGACAAGGAAACGGTGCAGGCAACGAGCAACCAATGCGGGCCGTAGATGTCTGAGAAGCCGGACCAGATGGCGATGCGCAGGAAGCCGATGACGCCGAGGATGATCCCGAGCAGGAGGCCGGACTTCAATTCCTTCTGCATGACGGCCCACCAGTCTTTCAGAGTGACTTCACCAAGCGCCATCGCGCGGATGATGAGCGTGGAAGCCTGTGAGCCGGAGTTGCCTCCGCTGGAGATGATGAGCGGGACGAACAAGGCGAGCACCACGGCTTTTTCGATCTCGTTCTGGAAGTAGCCCATCGCGGTCGCGGTGAGCATTTCTCCGAGGAACAGGATGACGAGCCAAGTGGCGCGTTTCTTGACCATGTTGAAGAGGGAGATGGTCGTATAAGGCTCATCCAAGGCTTCCAAGCCCCCCATGCGCTGCATGTCTTCCGTCGTCTCCTGTTCGGCGACGGCAAGAACGTCATCAATCGTGACAATGCCCACCAATTCACCGGTGGAGTCCACGACGGGCAGCGCGGTGCGCTCGTATTTGCGGAAGGCATCCACAGCGGTAGTCTCGGAGTCACGCACCTTGAGGGCGAGGAAACGGCTGTCGCGGATATCGACGACCTTGGTGTCGAGCGGCTTGATGAGGAACTCACGGATGCGGAGGTCATCAATGAGCTTCCCGTCTTCATCCACGACATAGATGACGTTCAGCGTTTCTTTGTCCTGACCATGCTCGCGGATGTAATCCAGCACTTCCTTCACGGTGCTGTTGTCCCGCACGGCGATGAAGTCCGGCGTCATCAGCCGCCCAATGCTGTCTTCAGGATAGCCAAGTAGGCCCTGGGCGACCTTGAGTTCTTCAGGGCTGAGTGTCTGCATGAGCTGGTGCATGGCATCACTGGGCAGCTCTTCCAACAAGGTGGTGCGATCATCCGGTGACATCTCATTGACGATCTTCGCCACATCCTCGCGGGCCATCGCTTTGAGTAGTTTCTCCTGTGCATAAAAGTGCAGGTAGGAGAACAAATCTGCCGCGTAGTCGTGAGGCAGGACGCGGAAAATGAGGACCTGCTCGTCTTCTGGCAAAACGGTGATCAGGGCTGCGAGATCCACGAGCGGCCATTCCTGGAAGGTCTCACGTAACGCAGTGAAGTTGCGTGATTTGATGAGACCTCTGATGGCGGGTTCCAGTTGTTCGGCTGTCATGGGAAGTGTTTATAGATGAGGTTTCAATTGGGGCCAAGC
The DNA here is from genome assembly GCA_025361865.1 of Phragmitibacter sp. Taxonomy (GTDB): domain Bacteria; phylum Verrucomicrobiota; class Verrucomicrobiia; order Verrucomicrobiales; family Verrucomicrobiaceae; genus JANYJH01. The sequence continues at coordinate 5,864 of JANYJH010000260.1, read as the reverse complement.
GCGCTTGGAACAAGAATTCCCCCGATGCACGCAGGGCGTATTCCACAACGGAACGTGATACGGGCGGCTTGCCTGTAAAAGGAAGCAGGCTGCGAAGCCGCGAAGCGATCCCTATATCACGTTCTTGTAAACAGAAGCGACGCCTTATACCGCCAGTCGCGCGTCAATGTCCTGTTCAATCGCCGACCAGAGTGTCTTCAGGCTTTCGGTCACGGTTTGCTTCGCAGCGCTCAGTTCATCAGTGCCGAACTTCTGGCCCGTGGCAGGGAGCTTCTTACCATAGAGGTAATATTTGATCTTCGGCTCCGTGCCGCTCGGACGCACCGCGAAGGAACGGCCATCCGCGAGGTAGATGAAGAGCATCTTCTCCTTCGGCAGGTCATCACCTTCTTCATCCACGAGCCCGCCTTTGCTAAAGTCCTTCACGCTGGTCACGGCGCTGCCATCAAAGGAAGTCGGCGGTGAGTTGACATAGGAGTCTGCGAGCTTCTGAATCTGCGCAGCTCCGGCAGCTCCTTCAAAGGTCTTGCTCTGATTGCTCTCAAGGAAGTAGCCGTAAGTGGCATAGACTTCATCCAGCAGATCCACCAAGGTCTTGCCCAGTGAGGCGGCGTAGGCGGCGACTTCAGCGAACATGACCACGGCTCCGTTCCCGTCCTTATCCCGCGTGCTGTCAGTGCCGAGATAGCCGTAGCTTTCCTCACCGCCGAAGACGAAGAATTTGCTATGCGCGAGGCGCGCCTCACGGGTTTCTTTGTCCGTCATGGAGCGGTAATCCGCGCGGATGCTGGCCGGAAGCGCTTGCTCGTATTTCTCCAGCTTCGCGCTGATGTATTTGAAGCCCGTGAGCGTGTTCACCACATTCAAGCCAAAGGCTTGCGCGATGGTGCTTTGCAGATCAGTGGTTACGAAGGTCTTGATGAAGACGGCGTTGATTCGATTGCTGTCCGTCAAGATGCCAAGATCAAACATGGTCTTGATGCGATACCAGCCGATGAGCGAGCCGATCTGATTGCCCGTGAGGAGTTGCATCTTCCCATCGCGGCCCCGCACGCCCACGCCCATGCGGTCGCAGTCCGGGTCAGTGCCGATCACGATGTCCGCATTTTCTTTGTCAGCCAAGGCCACGGCCATCGCTAATGCAGGCGCGTTCTCCGGGTTCGGTGAGGCCACGGTGGGGAAGCGACCATCAAAGATGTCCTGCTCAGGAACCGTGAAAAGATTGAAGCCAAGGCTGCGCAAAATACGAGGCACGAGGACGCCACCCGCACCGTGCAGCGCAGTGTAAACGATCTTCAAATGTCGCGCCTTCTCCAAGAGATCCGGCTGAAGCATGAGCTTCTCCACACGGGCGAGATAGACTTGATCCATCTCTTCACCGAGCATGGTCAGCGAGCCGCGCTCATCTGCGGTCAGGGGCGTGTAGCTTTCTGACTTCACGGCGTTGACTTCCGTGATGATGCCCGTCGCATGAGGTTCAATGATGCCTGCGCCGTCCGCGTAGTTCACTTTGTAACCGTTGTCGTGCGCGGGATTGTGAGAGGCTGTCAGCATGACGCCCGCATCCGCGTTGAGTTGGCGCACCGTGAAAGACATTTCTGGGGTGGCACGCGGTCCATCGAAGAGGAAGACATCCACGCCGAGATCGGTGGCGATCTGCGCGCACTTCTGCGCGAACTCCGCTGAGAAATGGCGCGTGTCATGGGCGAAGACGATCTTCGCTTTGCCCGTGAGTCCGGTCTTCTCGTGATTCTTCAGACAATACGCAACGAGGCCCTGCGTGGCGCGGCTCACGTTGTATTCGTTCATGGAATTCGTGCCCACGCAGGCGAACTCAGGCCTTTGATCCGCAGCGGCATTTCCGCGTTCGGCATTGGTCACGATCTTCCCGATGGTGCGTCCGCGAAGTCCGCCGGTGCCGAATTTCACGATGGTATAGAAGCGGTCATTCAGCTCCGTCCATTGTCCGCCGTTGGCCAGTTCTTCAATGCTGGCGCGATAGACTGGATTCGTGCCCGAGGCGAGCAGGGCCTGGATGTTTTTCAGGCTGGAGTCGAGCAGTTTTCCTTCGGTAACGGCTTGCTGGAGTTGGGCGTCGAGAGACATGGGTAATGGCTGATTTGGGATTGAGGTCGAATGTTGAGGCCGAGACTTTACGAGAAGGAGAGTCTTTTTGCCAAGCTAAGATGCGGGGAAATTGCGGAAAGTCGTCTAGCGCTTCATTTAGCGACTTTTGGTAAGAAACCTGCGTGTCACTAGAGCCCTCGATAAGACAAAAGCATTGCATTCCGGCCATCCTACGACAACCAATACCCTCTGCCCATGCCTAAGAATTCTCCTGACCCTGCGAACCCCGATTCTCCCCTAGCGGACGCAGCTTCAGACGCTACGAAGAAAGCCGTTCTCTTCCGTCCGAATGTAGCAGGAATCATTCTGAATGCGGACAACGAGATGTGGGTGGGGGAACGCGTCGCTTTCAACGGCGCGTGGCAGTTCCCACAGGGTGGCGTTGATCCCGGCGAGGCGTTTGAAGCGGCCCTGCTCCGTGAGATGGAAGAGGAGATCGGGGTCAAGCCGACGCTGATCCAGATCATGGACCAGCGCGGGCCGTATCGCTATGAGTTCCCGAAAGGTCGGCTTAAATACGGCATCTACGGTGGCCAGGAGCAGATCTATTACCTGTGCAGATTCTTGGGCAAGGACAAGGACATCAACATCCAGACGAAGCATCGTGAGTTCGGTCGGTGGCGCTGGCTCAAGCCGGAAAAGTTTGAACTCTCATGGGTGCCGAAATTCAAGCGCGAGGTCTATCGTTCTGTCCTGAAGGACTTCTTCGGATTTGATAAATGACGTTGTCTGTGAATGGTTCTCAATCCGACTGGCACCAACGGAGGAAACAAATTGAACCTGAAACCGAGCATCACCCGCGCCCGACAGTTTGCGGGTCAGTCCTTCGCGAAGGTTCGGGAATTCACCTCCAAGCATTCGCTGAAAAGCTTCCCTTTGAAGGATGCGGTGGCGGGCTACAACCGCGAGTTTCTGCGGGCGGACGCATTGGCAGGGCTGAACACCGCGCTGCTGGCCTTTCCCCAAGCGCTAGCCTTTGCCCTCATCGCCGGGCTTCCACTGACTTACGGCATCATGTGCGCGGCCATCGCGGCCATCGTCGGGCCGTTTCTGGCCAGCTCGCGTTTCACCATGCTGGGGCCGACGAACGGCAGCGCCTTCATGGTGTTTTCCTACTTCGCTTCGTATCCAGAGTTAGACATCAAGGCCATGTCTCCGCTGCTAGTGCTGCTGGTTGGCACCATGCTCATGATCGGGGCCTATGTGCGCGCGGCGGACCTGGTGAATTACATCAGTCGCACGGTCATGGTGGCTTATGTGACGGGCGCTGCGGTGCAGATGATCGTGAGCCAGCTTCCTTCTGTGCTGGGTATCACCACCGCCCATCACGGGGCGGCTTCGCAAACGATGCTGGGGAATCTCTTTGTCTTGCTGGGTCAGCTTGGACAAATCGAATGGCCCAGCTTCTTCGTGGCGGCCTGCACTTTGGGCGCTCATCTAGCCTGCAAACGATGGTTGCCCAAAGGACCGATCTTCGCGATGGCGCTCCTGTTCGGGGCACTTTGCGGAGCGCTGATCCACTACTTCGGAGCTAACGTGCCGACCTTTGCAGGTAGCGAGTTCACCTGGAAGCAACTGTTGCCGCCGATGCCTTCGCTGGCCATCACTCAAGCCGCCGCGCATTTCAGTCAGCTCTTTGGCTTGGCTTTGGCGGTGGCATTTCTGGCCACGCTAGAAAACACCGTGATGGCCAAGACACTGGCCAGTCGTGCGAATCAACGCGTGGATCAGAATCAGGATATGTTCAGTCTCGGTGTGGCGAATCTGGCCTGCGCCTATCTGAGTGGGATGTCCGCTTCTGGCTCGCTGACGCGATCTGCGCTCAACTATGAAAGCGGCGCGAAGACGCCCATCTCCAGCATCATCAGTGGCGTGCTGTGTCTCATCGGCGCGCTTACTTTGGGCGGATTGGTGGGCTATGTGCCGAGGGCTACGCTGGCCATGCTCATCATCGTGGTGGCGGTTTCGCTGATTCATCGCCGACAAATCCGCATCTCATTGCGGGCCACCCATTCGGATGCGTTCGTGTTTATCATCACGTTCATCGCCACGCTTTTGGTGCCGTTGCATGTGGCCATCTTCACAGGCGTCGGGGTCTCGGTGATGCTGTATTTGCGCAAAGCCAGCCAGCCTTCCTTGGTCGAATACGAGTTCAATCGAGAGGGCATCCTGGCCGAGCGGGAAGGGGATGGCCGCGCTCATCCGTCTATCTCCATCGTTCATGTAGAAGGCGAACTGTTCTTTGGTGCAGCGGAACTTTTTCGCACCCAGATTCAACGATCCTGTGCTGATCCGAATCTGCGCATTATCATCTTGCGGCTGAAAAACGCGCGGCATTTGGATGCCACCAGCGTGATGGCTTTGGAAGAGCTTATCATTACGCTGCGCTCATCAGGCCGTGATCTCATCGTCAGCGGAGCCATGAAAGAAGTCTATCGCGTGCTGAAGGATTCAGGATTGGTGGAGGTCATAGGCCGCGATAACATCTTCCCAGGGAGTGCCACGAATCCGAACATCGCCACGCGCAATGCATTGAAACGGGCGCAGAAGATCCTCGGCGTGGCCGATGCGGATGTGCATATCTTCTTTGATCCGAGGCATCAAAAGGGCGCAAGCCCTTAGCCAGCAGCCGTAGCAGCCGACGTGAGGAGGCGCTGAAGTTCTGCGATTGACGGTAAAGCCAGAGGAGAGCGAGCGTCGTTTCTTGTTCGTGTGGCTGGCGGTGCGAACAAGGTAGGATTGATCATTGCTTCGTCTGTTGTCCCTCGTTTGGATGAGATTCGAGCCTCCTTACGTCGGCTACTACGCTTTTGTAGCAGCAGACGTGAGGAGGCGCTGAAGTTCTGCGATTGACGGTGAGGCCAGAGGAGAGCGACCGTCGTTTCTTGTTTGTGTGGCTGGCGGTGCGAACAAGGTAGATGAGACATAGCTTCTGCCCAACGCACCCTCTAGAAACTCTCACGCAAAGCCGCAAAGTCGCAAAGATCGGAGGATGATTCTGTTCAGAACTTTGCGGCTTCGCGGCTTTGCGTGAGACTCATCAAACGCTCACTCTTCCCCATTGGAGTAGTGTTCGGTTTAACCTCCAGTAACAGCTTCAAAGTGCTGCTCGCTCTTGAAGACTTCCTTCCATTCCAAAGCATCTGCGCTGTGCAGGAGGCGACCTTTCCAGGCGGCACCCACGAAAGCGCCTTTCGCATAACTCGCGGTGATCGGCCCGTTCTTGTTCTCCTTCCGTTCCCAAGTGATGCCGTCCGGCGAGAAGTAAGTGGCGGTCATGCCGATGCCAACGAACCGATTCTCCGCCCACACGATGGAGTTCAGGTGCTCGCCTTCCAGCCCCACTTGCTTGTTCTCCCATAGAAGACCGTCCTTGCTCGTCATGCGCAAACTGTGCAGGCCGACGCCTACGAACACGCCATTGCCGAAGGCCACATCCACCAGCGTATCCACCGCTTTGACCTTCTCCGTGTCCTGCCAAATCTTTCCATCTTTCGAGGAAGCCCGCCGTCCGCGATCACCTACACCGGCCCAAAGGCCATTCCCATAAGCCACGCGCCGCAGAATGAATTTGCCTTCCGTCTTCAGGATGTCGCTCCACTTCTCGCCGTCGGTTGAAGTCATCACAAAGGGATCGCCACCGCCCACGGTCACAGGCTCGCCGCCGACCACGAGGAACATCCCATTTCCAAAGCCCACGCCTTGAGCCAGGCTCTTGTATTGGGAGTTATTTGAAC
>JANYJH010000192.1 GCA_025361865.1 Phragmitibacter sp. | reverse complement strand
GTGACCTCGACCACATCCTGACCGTGCAGCGTGCGTTGCTTATCCCGCAGTTCCTCCACGATCTTCATCGAGAGCTTTGCGCCGAGATCGCCCATGATGAGCTGCGCTTCCAAGTCGTCCCAATCAATGTCGGGCTTCGTGAAACGTTGGATGAGTTTTTTAAAGAAACCGGCCACAGCTTAGGAATTCAGGCTCTTCGCCTCGGGTTCAGGTTCCGGGGCAGCCTTGGGCTTACGCTCCTTCTTCGGAAGCGTGCGGGAAATCTTATCCAACACGCCGTTCACGAAGTTCTTCGTCTGCGTATCCCCAAAGGTCTTCGCGATCTCGATGGCCTCATTGATCGCCACCGGAGCGGGAACCTCTGGCAAATGAATCATCTCATAAAGTGCTAGACGCAGGATGTTTCGATCCACCGTGCCGAGACGGGAGAAGCTGAAATTCTCCAGCGTGCCCGTGATCAGCGCGTCAATCTCCACCTGATGTTCCTGGATGCCCTTCACGAGACGTTCGGCGTGCTCTCGAACTCCGGGCCGCGCGGTGTGGAGATCCCAGAACGTGGACATGTCTTCTTCGCTGACCTCGCCCTGTATGTCATGGGCGAACATCAATTGCATGGCAGCCTCACGGCCTTCGCGTCGTTTTCCCATGAGGTCAGGCGTTGGATTGAGGGAAAGGGAAAGAGACCCGCAGCTTTTCAAAGAGCTGGATCATGTTCACGGCGACCTGCGCGGCTTCCGTTCCCCGGTTGATGCGGTCGCCCATGCAGCGCTCGCGGGCCTGTTCTTCGTCATCCAGAAGCAGCACTTCATGAACGATGGGGATCGCATGAGCCACGGCCATGCGTTGAATCGCATCCGTCACAGAAGCTCCGACGAGATCGCCATGCTCAGATTCACCGCGCATGATAAGGCCCAAACAAATCAGCGCATCCGGCGTGGTATGACGCAGCACGAACTCCGCCGTTACCGGAATCTCAAAAGCACCCGGCACGCGATAAACCGTGATGATGGCCCCCGGCATGAGCGCTTCCAATTCACGACGCGCTGAGTCCACCAATGAATTCACATAGGCCTCATTGTAGCGACTCGCGACGATGGCGACGTTCGCTCGCGATGAGGAAGGACGGGGGCGGTTCGGGGCGGCTAGAGACATAGGGGGTGCCAAGATGAACGGATTTCCCGCAATGACAACTGCGCAATGGGATTTGTGGGAACTTCACGCCTTCCATCCCGGAGCGGCGGTTTAATACCGCCGTCAAAAAACTACTGTGATAGCGGCACTCCCTGTAACTTCCTTCGACCTGCCTCGCGGTTGTATTTGATCGGCGGTTAGTAACCGCCGCTCCTTGGTTTAATGCTGGCCCTTCGGATCTTTTTTGGGCGCGCCTTTCAGCGTGCTCAGGTAAGCCACCAGATCCCGCACTTGATGCCGGTCCAGCAGAAGGCCCATCGGCGGCATGGCGGAGACGGGATCGGTTTGGCTGGCAATGGTGTCCTTCGGAATCTTTACCTTGGTTCCATCGGCGAGACGGACTTCCAGTTCAGTCGCTTTCGCATTGGTCGTCAGGAGGACGCCGGAGGTGCTGGTGCCGTCTTTCATCGTGACGGAAATGATGCCGTAGCCGGGAGCGATCTTCGCCTGCGGAGCGACGAGCGCTTCCAATAGATAAGCGCGATCCCGAGTGACCGCGATCTTGTCCAAAGGCGGGCCGACATTGCTGCCGTCCCGTTTATCAAAGCGATGACACGCCGTGCAGTTGGCGGTGAGATTGCTCAAGACGGTTTCCTTTCCGGCTTTGGCATCGCCGCCTTCGAGGCATTCTTCAAAGGCTTCCGGCTTGCCGAAGAGAGGGACACGCTGCGCTTCAAACGCCTCCAAAGCGGTCTTCAGAGAAGCCACGGCGGTGCTTCGTGATTTGGCGGCATCGAGAAGCTCCAGCTTGAGAGCAGGCATGACTTTGTGATCGGCAAGATGAACCATCCACTGACCCAGAACTGCGTCGGCATCCTCGCGCTCAGCTTTGGCCAAGATCAGGAGTGAGGCCTGTTTCTCCAAGACCGTTCCAGTGTCCAGCAGCTTCATCGCTTCAGTCGTCGCTTTAGCCTTGTCACCGGTCAGTTGGGAGTTGAGCGCCTGAACTCGCAGCGTCTCTGGCGTCTTTCCGGCAAACAACGCCGTCAGCGTCGCGGAAAGTTCTTTGCTTTCAGGATGTTGATCCGCCAGCAACCGAAGCGCTTCCACGCGCACCTCGGCGGGAGCCTTGGTTTCCAACACCGCTGCTGCCGCCAGCGAAGCTTCAACCGGGAGTTTATAAGTGGTCAGGATTTGAATGGCGAGCGTCTTGAGGCGGGTGTTGGTCAGAGCCATCAGATCATGAACCCAAGGCAAAACGACTTCCGCGAGCACCTTCATTTCACGCGGCTCCAGCTTCCGTGCTCGGCCATCTGCGCGGTCGAGCGGCCCCGGCTTGCTCCATAGCAAAGCGAGGTTCAGGGCTTCTTCACGAAGAGGCGCGTCGGCTTCTTCTTTCAAGGCGAACTTGATCACGCGCTTGGCATTGGCGGAATCACCGAGCCGATAAGCGGCATTCAGGGCGCGACGAGCCACAGCAGCGGGCCAAGGTCTCGGCTCATCCAACAAGGCGGCGAGCTTCGGCAAATCATCTGCGATGGACAAGTCGTCATGAATCGCACGAGCGGCTTCGCTGACAATGCTGTCGTCCTTGTCATTAAGATAGCTCGCGACTGCGGCATCTCCCGTGCGCCGCATCGCGAGCACCGCCGCCATACGAACGGCACGGGAAGCGTGAGCTTTCTTCTTGGCGAGTTGCTCGCTGCTGGCACAGCCCACGAGGCCTGTCACGCCTGCATGACGCACGTAAGCATCGGCATCATTGTTCTTTTCAATGAGGCTGAACAGCGCGTCGGTCGCGTCGATTGTCTTGAGCTTGCCGAGCGCGATGGCGGCATGGAATTGAACGCGAACGCTCGTGTCCTTGAGCAAAGGAATGAGCGCTTTCCCAAGCGATGCCATTGATGGAGCATCGCCCGTGATCTTGGCCAATTGAGCGCGCACTTCGGAGTCTTTATCCTTCAACAAGGGCAACAATGTCTGCGCGTCTTCCTCAGTGAACTTGCCACTCCGCATCCCCTGCCCCAGACCCCACAAGGCATGAATACGGGCCAATGTCGTTTGCTTGGAATCCAGTGCGATTTTTTTGAGCGAAGCGAACTCGCCAAGCTTCACGAGCTGGAACTGCGCTTCACGACGCACACGCTGATCAGGATAGGCGAGCAGCTTGCTCAGCTCTTCAGGCGAGCGTTTGGCATAACCTTCCGTGATGAGCTTCTGCGTCTCCAGGCGCTCGGTGCTGCCAGTGCCCGTGGCATCATCCACGCTCCACACCGCGCCCTTTTGCTTGAGCGGATAACCGCCACCCCAATCGGCCATGAAGAGCTTTCCATCAGGCGACCAAGTCATGCCGATGCCCATAACGCCGCTGGTCACCATGCGGTCTTCCGTGACCTTGAAGGCTGCTCCCGCAGGCTCCATGCGGATGACGTTCATCTTGCCACCGGGGAACTGATTGTAGAAGAAACAATCCTTCCATTCATGGCTCAAGGCGGTGCCGGGGTTATGCGCGAAGCCCGCTGGGCCATCGCCTGCATTGGCCAGCGGCGGCGTGATGTATTCCGGCTGCCCCTCAAAACGTGGCTTCCAGAGCCCTTCGTCCATCCATGGGACATAAGTGTTGCTCATGTATTGGTAGTAACAGCGCCAACCGGAATCGCTCTGCTCCGTGATGTAGATGACGCGCTCCTTCTCGCTGGGCCGGTCCGAATCGTTGTCCACACCGAAGATGTTCCCGAAGTCATCGAAGGCGATCTCTTGCGTATTACGAATCCCATGCGCGAAGATCTCAAAGCCTGATCCGTCCGGCTCACACCGCAGCACGCAGCCTTGATGCGGCTCTGCGACATGCCGACCGTCCTTCGTGTAAACGTTCACGCCCTTGTCACCGATGGTCCAATAAATGCGGCCGTCAGGGCCAATGCATAAGCCATGCATGTCATGCCCAGCATAGGCGATGTGATGGCCGAAGCCGTGAACGATGGATTCGCGCTCATCAGAGACGCCATCGTCATTCGTGTCCTTCAAGCGCCAGAGGTCCGGCGTGATGGTCGTGTAAACATAGCCGTCATTCCAGAGGATACCTGCGGCGATCCCTGTGACCTCCGTATTGAAGCCTTCCGCGAAGACCGTCTTCTTATCGGCAATGCCATCGCCATCCGTGTCATCGAGTCGGTAGATGCGCTCGGTCGCCACCGTGAGATCATGCCAGTCGATGGAGCCGTCCTTGTTGTGATCGCGCAGATCGCCCTCAGGATTCTTGAACTTACCGGGTGCGAGCACGTCATGGTAGAAGGCGCGCTTCTGCTCGATCTCCTCCAATCCCATATCAAACGGAATCCACTGCGGATGCTCACGAACGTCCAGATCAGCAACCTTCCGGCGCTCCGTCTGCGTCACATAAATCCGCCCCTGAGGATCCATCGTCACCGCCACCGGATCTGGCACATTGATGTCCCCTGACCACTTGTGGAGTTCCAGTTTACGTTTAGGAACCGGGTCCTTCGCATTGGCGATGCACGAGACAACAATGGCGAGAGTTAGGAGGTAGGGCCGAAAAGACATCCGGTCCGATACGAATAAAAGCGACCTTGAAAAGCCCGAGTGCGAAGAAACTTAAGCGGGCAGCGATTCCATCCGTCTTCCTTCCCTCCATCAATGCACAGCTTGGACTGATGGAGTGCGTGTGACCGCTTTCACTTTATTTGCCTGGCTTGCCAGAGTCACCAACGGGCTTCAAAATGAACGCATCACCCTCCGCAGTCACGCTGAGATTCGACAGCGACGCCACATAACGTAAGGCTTCCAGCACAGGAACGTTCGTCAGCGAGAGCGAGAGCTTTACTTGATCCGTCGCGGCATCGCCCTTCAGGACCAGGTTCAAGCCCTCCTTTGCGGGATCTAGCTGCTTGGATTGAATGCTCAGAAAGTCCAGGGCTTCCTCCACGGTCGCCTCTTGAAATTCCAAGTGAGGAATGATGATGGCTGCGGTCTTCTTCGTGACGGTCGTTTCTGGAACCACTTCTGCTGTGAATGTTCCTTTGGGATGGAGCACCAGCACTTCTCCTTCGACCGTCAATTCAAGGTCAGACAAGCTCGCGACGTAACGCACCGCCTCGATCAGCGGGACGTTTTTCAGGCTGAGCGTGATCGCTGCGGATTCACGTTTGGCTGGGATCTTCAGCACGATGTTGATGCCTTGTTTCGCAGAGTCGAGCTGGCGGCTTTGACTGCGGAAGAACTCCATCGCTTCTTCAAGAGTAGCGCTCTCAAATTCCACATGAGGCAGGATGATCATCGCCGCTTTCGGCTTGGGCTTCTCTTGGACAAGCGAAGGCGAAGCCGCATCCAGTTCCTTTGCGGTGATGAAGAAGAACAGTTCATTCGCCTTGCCATCCTTCATTCTAGAACCGGCGCTAAGAACAGCGGTATCCCCTGATTTCAAGCGCACGGTCGTATCGACTTGGCGTGTGCTGAAGACCGGCTGCCCGGCTTCCATGCGTTCGATTTCTCTCAGCAGAGGTTTGGCATTCATCTCGATGATTCCATCCATCACGGTTCCCATCAATTCGATCCTCACTCCCACAAAGGTGATCTCCTTCTTGGTCTTATCGACAGGCATTTCCTGCCCGACTTCGATGACCGCTTTCTGACCGGACAAAGCGGTAACGCTAGGAGCGCTGAGAACATCCGCTCCGGCCTTTTCCGTCATCTGGTTGAGCGCTTTCTTTGTGTCAGCTTCATTCAGGATCACAGTGGCCTGAGACATGAACTCCAGCTTCGCTCCCTTCGGACACTCGAGGACCTTCACAGACATCTGCACCTGAGAAGATGCTTTGCCTTCGACTTTCAAAGGTGCCGCCGTCTCTTCGGCTCTCAGTTGCCATGAGGCACTAAGACCCAAGAGCAGCAAGCCCACACCCGCTCCAGCCATGACGGCTTGGCGCTGCGGAGCACGCCGATTTCTTGACTCGTCCATGATGGCACAAAGCCGTGTCTCCAGCGTGGAAGGCTGAGCCATGGCCAGAACGGGAGCCATCTGCAAACGGGAACTCTGAACGAGACGGGCCGCTTCCAGGAGTTGAAAGGCATAGTGCTCGGCGGAAACTCCGGCTTCCATCACGCGATCATCTGCGGCTTGTTCCTGAGCCGTGCGCCAAGCTTTCACCGCGAGCCAAACGAGAAGATTCGGCCAATACAACGCGCTGACAAAGCAGGCACCCAAGCGGGTCATTGCATCCAGATGAAGCACATGCGCCAACTCATGACGCAGCGCGGCTTCGAGCTTCGCTTCGCTCCACTGTTGCGCTTCAATCGGCAATAGCAGCACGGGTTTGATGATGCCCCACGTCACAGGCACCGAAACCTCCGTGGCCTCGCGAAGCTCGATTTCGCGCCGGATGCCGGAGTTCTTGGCCAGTTGTCGCGTGAGCCGCTGAATGCCTTCGTGATGAAGAAGCGAACTCCTTGAGCGCAATCGAAACAACTGCCAGCTTCCGAGCAACCGATAGCCGAGGACCAGAGCGACCCCAGAAAACCAGACGAGGAACGTGACCTCTGTGACGCTGTATTCGACAGAGGATGGACTCGATTCCGAGAGTGATTTTTCAACCACTATGGGAGCGTCCATCGAAACCATCACGGGTGGTAATGTTATCGCAGGTTTCGGTTGGCTCAACGTCACCGACCAACGAGGCGCGAGGGCCAAAGTCAGAGGCAGAATCAAAAGGACCGCAAAAGCGGCGAGCCACACGAGACACCGATGGGCGGCAGAGGCTCCGCGCCAGAGGCTTTGCACGGCGAAAGCCAAAAGCATGATGCCCGCGCTTTTCGCGAATAGATCAAGGAGAAGTGGGAGGTTCATATTCATGATTTCTGGTTCTTGGCTTGTTTGATGATGGATTCGAGACGCTTGAGTTCGTCTGGTGAAATCTTTTCTTTGCTGTCCACGAACGCGGCTACGGCATTGGCCAGCGAGCCTTCAAAGAAGGTGTGAACGACCTGCTTCAAGGCGGAGCGGCTGGCCTTCTCAACCGACTCAACGGGCAGGAAGACGAAGCGCTTCCCTTCTTCGCGATGCTTCAGCACGCCCTTGTCTTCCAGGATACGAAGCAAGGCCCGCACCGCAGAATGGCTCGGCGCATCTGTCAGCAGTTCGCTGACCTCGGTGGCTGTGGCTTCGCCTTTGGCATAAATCACATCCATGATCTGTCGCTCGCGACGACTCAGGCGATTAGTTTTTGAAGTCATGCTAAATTTTTAGCACATTGAAGGCAGTGTCGGCAAGATTTATCTGCTAATTTTTTAGCAGGTTGGTAGTAGCCCGAAATTTCACATGAAACGCCCCGCCAGATCGCGTTAAATGCTCCCACGCCATGAAGTCTCTCCTCATCCCTACCCTCGCCCTAGTCATCGCTTGCTCACTGAACGCCGCAGAATGGACCATCTCCACCTTTGCCGGGAATGGCACCCAAGGCGGAACGGGCGATGGCGGGCCAGCCACGGAGGCGCAACTCGAGAATCCTTTCGGTCTCGTTCGCGGCCCGGATGGCGCGCTCTGGTTCTGTGAATACACGGGACAGCGCATCCGCAAAGTCACGCCGGACGGTAAGATTTCCACCGTGGCAGGCAATAG
>JANYJH010000145.1 GCA_025361865.1 Phragmitibacter sp. | reverse complement strand
TGCAACGCGCAGGCTTCATCGAGAAGGCCGTGAAGGCGGGCAAAGCGATCTATTGCGAGAAGCCGACCGCCGTGGAAACGAGCGAGGCGTTGCGTCTCGCGAAGCTTTGCGAAGACGCTGGTGTGAAGAACGGTTGCGTGCAGGACAAGCTCGGGCTGCCTGGTATCCGCAAGTTTAAAGTGCTTCGTGACCAAGGCTTCTTCGGTAAAATTCTCAGCGTGCGCGGTGAGTTCGGTTACTGGGTTTTCACGGGAGAAAATGAAGATCAGCCCGCCCAGCGTCCGTCATGGAACTACCGTAAACAAGACGGCGGCGGCATCATCGTGGACATGCTCTGCCACTGGCGCTACGTCGTGGATAATCTCTTTGGTCCCATCAAAGCCGTGAGCTGTTTGGGAGCCACGCATCTGCCGAAGCGACTCGATGAAAAAGGCCAGCCCTATGACTGCACTTCTGATGATGCCTGCTACGCCACCTTTGAAACGGAGACGGGCGTCATCTGCCAGTTCAACAGCTCCTGGACGGTGCGCGTTCGTCGGGATGATCTCTTTACGATGCAGGTCGATGGCACGCATGGCTCAGCCATTGTCGGCCTTCGGAAATGCTGGGTGCAGAGCCTCGGCACCACGCCGCGCCCGACCTGGAATCCTGACATCGACCAACCCATCGACTTCTTTGGTGGCTGGCAGGAAGTGCCTGATGCGGCCACTTATGACAACGCCTTCAAAATCCAGTGGGAGCTGTTCTTGAAGCACATCGCCGTGGACGCAGCTTTCCCCTGGACCTTGCGAGAAGGAGCCAAGGGCGTGCAGCTCGCCGAGGCCGGTATTGAGTCTTGGGAACAGCGGAAGTGGGTGAATATCCAGCCGCTCGTATAGCGCAGCCTTGACTTGCGCCGTGCGTTCCGCCATTAGCCTAGATGTCGCAACCGACTCTCGACATCCATAAAATTGCCCGTCTCTCACGCCTTGCCCTGACTGAAGAAGAAGCCACGCGCTTTGAATCTCAGCTCGGCAAGGTGCTCGAATACATGAGTGCCCTCGAGCACCATGATCTCAGCGCCGTAGAGCCCACCCAGCACGCCATGCCGATCTACGATGTCTGGCGTGAGGATGAATCCCGCTCTGGCTTCACCGCTGAAGAAGCTCTGGCCAATGCGCCGCGCCAGAGCAGCGGGCAGTTCCTCATGCCACGCGTCGTTGAAGAATAAGAACGAAGTTCAAGGTTTCAGGTTCAAGTTGGGACCGACGCCTTGAACCTTGTCACTTGAACCTTGACCCTTTCCTTATGTCCCTCGCTACCGAAACCATCGTCTCCCTGCGCAAGCGTCTTCTCAGTAAAGAGATCACTTCAGCGGACATCGTTCGCGATCTCGCTCAAGCCATCGAAAAGAAGAATCCGACCATCGGCGCCTACCTGTCAGTGGATACCGAAGCCGCGCTGAAGGAAGCTGCCTGTGCTGATGTCAGCCAACCGCTGGGCGGTATCCCGATCGCCATTAAGGACAACATCAATGTCCTTGGCCAGCCTTGCACCTGCGGCTCGAAGATGCTCGCGGAGAACTACACCTCGCCCTACAACGCAGGCTCGATCAATCGACTGCGTGAAGGCGGAGCCATCCCGATGGGACGGGCGAACATGGATGAGTTCGCCATGGGTTCTTCCACCGAAAATTCAGCACTGGGCGTGACGCGCAACCCTTGGGATCACGAACGCATTCCTGGTGGATCAAGCGGCGGATCAGCAGCGGCAGTTGGCGGTGATCTGGCCATTGCTGCGCTCGGCTCTGACACCGGAGGATCGATTCGTCAGCCAGCAGCCTATTGTGGCTGTGTCGGTTTGAAGCCCACTTACGGTAGTGTTTCCCGTTACGGCTTGGTGGCTTTCGCGTCGTCGTTGGACCAGATCGGCCCGATCACCAAGACGGTGGAAGACGCCGCCTTGGTCCTCAATCATCTCTGTGGCAAGGATCAGCGGGACAGCACTTCTTTGGACATCAGCGTGCCGGACTTCACGGCGAGCATTGGACAAGAAATCAAAGGTCTGCGAATCGGTCTGCCCAAAGAATACTTCATTGCGGGCATTCATGCAGGCATCAGCGCCGCTGTTCATCAAGCCGTGAAACAGCTCGAAAGCCTCGGCGCGATCATTGAAGAAATCTCTCTGCCACACACGGATGTCGGCATCGCGACTTACTACATCTTGGCTCCAGCGGAAGCTTCGGCAAACCTCTCCCGCTTTGATGGCGTGCGCTATGGACATCGCGCTGAGAATCCTGTGGACGTTCTCGATCTCTACATGAAGAGCCGCGCAGAAGGCTTCGGCCCTGAGGTGAAACGCCGTATTCTGCTCGGCACCTATGTGCTCAGCTCCGGCTACTACGATGCCTATTACATCAAGGCCCAGCGCGCCCGCACCTTGATCCGTCAAGACTTCACAGAAGCTTTCAAGAAGGTGGACATCATCCTCTCTCCTACCAGTCCCGTCCCGCCGTTCAAGCTCGGTGAGCATCAGGATGATCCCCTCGCCCACTACCTCGCCGACACCTTTACCATTCCGCCAAACCTCGCTGGCTTACCCGCCTTGAGCGTGCCGTGTGGCTTCGTGAATGAAGGCGGCAAAGACCTTCCCGTGGGCCTTCAGTTCGTGGGTAAGGCGCTTGATGAAGCGACGTTGCTGCGAGTCGGCCATGCTTACGAGCAGTCCACGGAATGGCATCTACGGAAGCCTTAATTTGTAACTGCGCTCCCTAACGAAGCTCAAATTACTTATCCTCTGCCGCACACTCCTTAGCGAGCTGCTGACTCTCGGGCGAAAGCTTTGCCAGAGGATACTTCACATACTTACCATCTGGCATCTTCAAGACCACATCGGGTCCGTCAATCTTGTCGAAACCGGCTTTGATGGCCTTCCCTTCGGAATTAGTCCAGCGCATGATCGGCGGCAGATCCTTCTTCACGGCCATCTTCGGCGCGTTCTTGTCCAATCGCGCACCTTCAGCGATCCAAGTGCGAATTTTGTCCAGTTCCGGCTGCGAAATACGCCCTTTGGGTGGCATGTGATTTTTCACGGAATCATCGTTTAAAACCTCGTAGAAGTGACTATCTCTGGGGCTTCCCGGCTCGATGGTCATGTTCTTTCCGATGTCCTTGGCAAAGCGTTTAATGTTATCGAACACATAGCCCGCTTTCTCCTTCTTCTTTTCTTCGCTGTGGCATTCAAAACAGCGCTGTTTCAAAATGGGGCGGATGTCGGCTTCAAACTCGATTGCTGAAACGCGAGGCGCAGTCGTCAGAAACAAAAAAAGCAGGGAGATAAAACGTGGGCTCATAGCGTCAGAAAGGAACGCGCGAACCATGCGCAAGATTAGTCAAAAATCACGCACGATATGAAGCCAGTTCACGGTCTCGTCACTTTGACCCGCATGAAACGCCGAACACCGGGCGCGACGGCAACGTTGTCTCTCACTCGCAGGGTCGTGTTGTTGCTGACTTCGATGACCAAGCCCACGCTGCTCCAACTGTTCGCGTTGGTCAGATCACTGGTCGCCTCCACGGTATAGGTCACATCCGTCGCGGCGGTGTTCTTCGGCACGCTGAGGCGCAGGTATTGTTGAGAACTGACGGACACGGAATCCGTCACGCAAGGGTTGGCGTTGCTGGTGTTCGGGTTCGTGGCCAGCGCATACTCCAGAAGATTTGGCAGCCCATCATGATCCGCATCCATCAAGTCGCCAGCGCTGGGATTGCTACTGCCACTAGCGAACTGCTGCGCCTGCCACTGGGCAAAGGGCGTGGCATAGACGATGATCGTCACATCATTAAAAGTATGAGCCTCCGTGTCATCCGCATTGAGCCGTAGGACATAGGTGCCAGCAGTATCGAACGTCGCAGTCGTAGCCGCCGCGCTGGCGTTCGCGAAGGTCACGTTTCCCGGGCCGCTTTGTTTCGTCCAGGTGATAGCGGGCGCTCCCGAGAGCTTGTTGTCATCCGTTACAATGCCGCTCAAGGAAACACTGTTCGGCATGATCACGTTCGCTGCGCTTCCCGCAGAAACGCTGGGCGCGGTGTTGTTGGGCGTGACGGTGAGGTTGTCCAAAACGACCGTGTTACCCAAGGCATAGCCTGATGAATCCACCGCGATGCCCGCATAGACTTGGGCCACGGATGAGAAAGTCTGCGTGACGCCTTGCTGGCTCCAAGCGCCGGGAATGCCACTCACATTGGCGGCCTTGTAAGCCATCATGGCACTGCCACTGCGCACCATACGAATCCACTGTGGATTCGTATTGCTGCCGCCGTAGTTGGTAGCGCTTCCCCCTCCACTGGTGTTTCTCCAATTGAAGAATCCGCCCCAGTAAGTGGCGATGCCCATCACGCCATAGGCAGTGCTGTCGGCACTGGTATCCCGAACCATCACGCCACCCAGTGCGTTAAAGCCACCCGCCGTGTGGCTCATGATGCGAGCCGTGGTCGTCACATCACCCACGTATTGCTGCCAGCGATAGAAACCGCTATCACCGAGAGAACCTGTGGTGGTCACCGTGTAGGTGCCGCTGTTCTCGCTGTAAGTGAACCCTGTGGTGGTGCTCAATCCTTCAAGGATCGTGGCCGCGCCCGCCTGGGTCGGCGTTACCGTCACGTTGTCGAAGATGGCATCGCAGGTAGTTCCATTACTGCCGTTGGTGGCGCTAAGACCGAGAATGCAGTTCGTGCTCATGGCCACGCTGGTTACGGTGCCGATGGCCGTCCAAGTGCCAGGAGCGCCGCTGACATCAGGCGCTTGCGAAGTGGTGATGTCGTAGTTGGTTGTGGTCGAGTTATAGACGCGTGCGACCTTCAACCAAACCGGCGTGGCATTCGTGCTCCCAGTAGTGAGCGTATCTGTGCCTCCTGTGGCGGTGCGGACATGGCGTTCAACGACGCCACTCGGCTTCACTCCGATGAACGAGCGGACGGCATTGCGATAAGTCGTGTCTCTCAACATCACGCCTGCGAGTGCGGTGGAGGCGGCATTGGTCAGCGAGGTCACTCGTGCCGTAAGACTGCAATCACCGCTCACCTGACGGCAGAATAGATGGGCCTGATCAGCAGTGCTCGCATAGCCTGCGCCGGAACCGAGCACA
This sequence comes from Phragmitibacter sp., assembly GCA_025361865.1. Taxonomy (GTDB): domain Bacteria; phylum Verrucomicrobiota; class Verrucomicrobiia; order Verrucomicrobiales; family Verrucomicrobiaceae; genus JANYJH01. The sequence continues at coordinate 95 of JANYJH010000145.1, read as the reverse complement.
TGAATGGACGATGCATTCTCTCCGGCCATGCCACGCACCGTTGGGATATTCAGACTGACATCAATCCAGTTAGCGGCGGCAAAACCACCGACCTG
>JANYJH010000095.1 GCA_025361865.1 Phragmitibacter sp. | reverse complement strand
CGTTCTTTGGACTCCTAAGGGTGCAGTGATCCGCCAAGAATTACAAAACTTCATCAGCGAGGAATTGCGCAAGCAAGGCTACTCTCAAGTCTTCACGCCACATATTGGCAAGCTCGGTCTCTACAAAACGAGCGGCCATTTCCCTTACTATAAGGAGTCGCAGTTCTCCCCCATCATCGAGAACGATGACCTCGCCAAAGCCGCTGCGGAAGGTTGCAACTGTTGCGAAGTGATGTCCCGGCTCGATGCCGTCTCCGCAAGAATGCGCGATCAAATCAACGACCGTGCAGGGAAGGAAATCATTCCTGCGGATCGTGTGAAGCCTGATGAGGAACTGCTTGATGGTTTCCTCTTGAAGCCGATGAACTGCCCGCATCATATTAAAATTTACGATAGCCAACCGCGCAGTTATCGTGACCTACCAGTGCGTCTCGCAGAGTTCGGCACCGTTTATCGTTGGGAGAAAAGCGGTGAACTGGGAGGCCTCACCCGCGTTCGTGGCTTCACTCAAGACGACGCCCATCTCTTCTGCACAGAGGATCAAGTCGCCGCTGAAGTGCTGGGTTGTTTGTCGCTCGTGAAGATCGTCCTGAGCACCTTGGGAATGCACGACTACCGCGTCCGCGTCGGCTTGCGCGATCCTGACAGCAGCAAGTTCACCGGCAATCCTGAGCAATGGGACAAAGCAGAAGCTGCTTGCCGAGCCGCCGCAGCTACGCTCGGCGTGCCGTTCACGGAAGAGCCAGGCGAAGCTGCCTTCTACGGACCGAAGATCGACTTCGTTATCAAAGACGTGATCGGTCGCGAATGGCAACTCGGCACCGTGCAGGTGGATTATGTGCTGCCCGTGCGCTTTAATCTCACCTACAATGGCGCGGACAACAAAACGCATCGTCCCGTGATGATCCATCGCGCGCCGTTCGGCAGCATGGAGCGCTTCACCGGCGTCTTGATCGAGCATTTCGCGGGACATTTCCCGACTTGGCTTTCACCCGAGCAGGTCCGTGTATTGACTATCTCTGAGAAGGCGGATGACTTCGCCAATGAAGCCTTCGCAGCACTCAAAGCCGCAGGCATCCGTGTCTCGCTCGATAACTCTTCCGACAAGATAGGCGCTAAAATTCGTAATGCCCAGCTCGACCGCACTCCCTACATGCTCGTGGTCGGGGAGAAGGAAGCCGCCGTGCAGAGCGTCGCCGTTCGTCATGCGAAGAAGGGGGATTTGGGCGTGAAGACGCTCGCGGAGTTCGTGACTTCGATTGCCTCTGAAATTCAGTCGCGAAGTCTCTAGTGAGCATTATGGATGAAGAAAGGTATTCAGACGACTCCTGATTGACCTTATCGTGTTCTCAAGCATTATTGCCAGTGAATGGACACTCCCCAGTTCAATACCACTTCGATTTCCGAACAGGACGCGAGACTGGAATTCCAGACAAAAACGTCAGCAACGGAGTTCGAGCAGCTTGCTCTGCCCTTAACCGACAACGAACGCGTGGCATCCAGGAGGCAGCTCGACAAACTCCATCCCGGCAACCGCTTTCGCCTCATGTTTGGGCAACCACTGTTGCCGGAAACGCAAGCAAGTGGAATGTTCCACTCCTCTCACTGAGTTCCCTTGGACTTTCACGGGATCGTGATGGTTTCGTGATGTCCCGTTATTTGCAGCCTTTGAAAAGCGGGGCTGAAGCATCTCCCTTCGCTGATGGGGAATGGGGCGTTGTTTACAAGCTCTTCCCCCTTTTCATCAACGGGGGATTGGGAAAAACTTTTGAAATCGAACTCGATGAAGAAAGTCGCGGTTTTCAAATGAGTGTCCGGGATGCCGTGCTCTTGGAAACAATGGAGAAGTTAAGCGTGCTGAATGACGCTGGTGCTCACCCAACCGAGATCGTAGGTTTGGAAGAAAATGGGGATTATCTCATCGCGAAGCAACCTCTGGCTTTTCCTTATGTGGATCTGGAGGCGGACCGACAGATTGCCATCGAAGCCATGAGTGCAGTCCCTTGCAAGGCGCATTTCAGGCGACCCATTTGGATTATCTGGGAAAATGAAAGAGCGTGGGTTCTCAGCGATCTTCATCCGGGCAATGTCATGCGTGATGCAAACGGAGCACCTTGTATCATTGATGCTCTGCTGGCTCTACTGCCTCCTGCTTTGATTCAGGCTGACAGGCTCCTCATCGAAGCGGTGGAAGATGCACGGGCGTTACGTCTTGGTATTTTACCTCCGAGACGCAAAGGTTTCGATGGAGGGCCTGACGAAGACCTTTGAGAGCCACATTGGCGTGTAGATGTTGCAATTATAAGACGGAGGCGCGTGCCCAAAAATCATTAATTCTAGTGTATATTACCTATAAATAATTCATCGGCTTGCATTGCTTTTGATAATTGAGTAAAACCATAATTACACTAACAACAACGTTTTCACTCCCACGCCATGAAACACACTTCCCTCTCACTTCTATTCATTCTCGGGTCGGCCCTCCTATCTGGTGGCTTGTCTGCAAACGATGGAACTCCTGCCGCTTCCGTAACGACTACTCCCCAAGTTTCCGATTTGGAGAAATTCTTCACTCAGGATTACTTGCTGGGCACATGGGGAGGAGTCCGCACGGATTTGGCTAAAAAAGGTGTCGATTTTGAATTCTTCTACATTGGTTCGATGCCCACGAATTTCGATGGAGGAATCAAAACAGGCACCGAATATCAAGGCGCGCTTTTGTTGGCGTTGGACATTGATTTCCAGAAGCTCGGCGGCGGGCATGGCGGAGCGTTTCATGTGTCTTCCGTCTGGTTGGAGGGCGATTCATTTTCGGCCAATCACATCGGTGATTTGAACAAATCCAATCTGGTGGATTTCCCGAGCAGCTTCCGTTTGTGGGAGTTCTACCTCCAGCAGAAATTCCTCAATGACACCCTGACGCTGAAGGTCGGTCAGATGTCCGTGGATCGCGATTTCATCGTGCCGGACTTCTACAACTCCATCGCTTCCATCAACTTTCTGAATCAGACATTCTTCTATCCGACGCTGGCTTTCAATCTCTACGACATTCCCGGATTCCCCAAAGGTTCACACGGCTTGCCTTCAACGCCCTATGGTTCGTTGGGAGTATTTCTCAAATGGGCACCGACTTCCAAGTTCTATGTTCAAGGCGCGGTCTATGATGGTAATCCCGACACGGGTAACACGGGCACTAAAATCAAGCTGAGCCGCGAAGAAGGGGCACTGGCCTATTTTGAAATCGGGTATCGCTATAATCAGGGCAAGGATGACACGGGGCTCCCCGGCAGCCTGAAACTGGGCGGCTTCTATCATACCGATGATTTCTTGGATCTGTATGACACGCTCGGCGCTGCTTATGGTTTCACGAAAGGCGCACGCGGTCCCCATGACGGTAACTACGGCGGCTACTTCTTGGCTGAACAGATGCTGACCCGTGAGCATGGGAAGAATGATCCCACCCAGCAGGGTTTGCTGGGCTTCTTCCGACTCAGCGCCGCGCCTTCAGATCGTAATCTGACTCAGTTCGGAGTGGACGGTGGCTTGGTTTACAAGGGTGTGATTCCTTCCCGCGACTATGACACCATCGGCATCGCAGCTTCCTATCTGGAGATGAGTGATGACCTTGCCCGTGCTCAGCGTCGTGCCAATTTAGTGGTGCCAGGCTCGTTCATGCCCGTTGACTACGAAGGCGTTGTCGAGTTGAACTACAAGGCCCAAATCGCCGCCTGGTGGACGCTTCAGCCCAGCTTGCAATACGTGATTCATCCCGGCGGATCAAAGGCGATCCCTGATGCATGGGTGTTTATTTTGCAGACGACGCTGCGGTTCTAAGCCAAGCCCAAAGCCTTACGGTTCGCCTCGTCCACTTGCGCGTTCAGCGTGCAGAAATCTACGAGGTGGCCAACTAGGAAAAGCCCACCAGTAAAGAGCCAGAGAATGCCTGTGAACCATTTTCCCATGTAGAAACGGTGGATGCCAAAGACACCCAGAAAGGTGTGGAGCAGCCAAGCGATGGAATAGTCCACAGGTCCGGTGGTATAGCGTTGATCCGCCTGACGATCCATACTGGGAATGAGAAAGAGGTCGATCAGCCAGCCGATACCGAGCAGTCCCAACGTGAAGAACCAAAGGAGTCCCGTGAGCGGCTTGCCGTAATAGAAACGATGGGAGCCGGTGAACCCAAAGATCCAGAGTAGATAGCCGATGGTCTTACTGTGCGTTTTGCCTGCGGGGACTGCGAAAGCGTTCATGTCTGGGACGGTTACATCAAAGCGCGATGTTCGCCAAGTGAATCAGGAAAGGAGCGCTCATCGTGCCGTCAAAAAATCTCGTGACTTCTCTCATAACTTTCGTCTTGCCATTCAGCAGAACTCGCTTATTTCCTCCCATTGGTTTTTTTAGTTGCAGTGAATCTGCCTAAGCCATTTTGTTTTTCTTCTCGCAGCATGTCAGATAAGTTTCCCGCCTACGACAGAGTCCGTATCATAACGGATCTTAGAGAGTCGTCGGCGCTGAACAGTTAGTCCTTTTATGGTCGCTGCTGTCCTCATGCTTGATAATTTTGGAATCCCACAAGGGTTCCGCTGTGCCATAAACCCACCGGAGGTGACTCATTAACCCTAGCTTTAACCGACCCAGACCAGGCTTCAATCGAGGCCGATTCGCAGACCGAACACCCGTCAATGACCGTATTCGTGCGCCTAAAGTGCGCGTGATTGACGGCATCACTGGCGCACAAATAGGCGTCCTTCCCACGGGGCAGGCGCTTCGTATGGCCAAAGAGCGGGGTCTTGACCTCGTTGAAATTTCCGCGTCCGCTGATCCGCCCGTGTGCAAGATCGTGGACTACGGAAAGTTCAAATACGAGCAGGAGAAGAAGAAGAAGGAAGCGGCGAAGGCCCAGAAAGGTGGGAAGCTCAAGGAATTGAAGTTCCGCGTGGGGATTGATCCGCACGATTACCTGATCAAGATTTCTCACGCTGAGCAGTTCCTTTGCGATGGGAATAAGGTGCGAATCCAGCTCATGTTCAAGGGCCGTCAGATGGCTCACCAAGAGATCGGCTTCGAGCTAGCCAAGCGTATCCAAGGCGATCTCACCACGACGGGCCACATGGATCAGGCTCCGAAGATGGCGGGACGCAACATCAATCTTCAGATCACGCCGTTGCCTGAGAAACAACGCATTCGTAAGTTCGCGAATTTCCATCACGGCAAGTTCATTGACGTAGAGGAAGAGGATAACGAGCACGAAGAGCATCATGAAGATCGTCCCCATGATCATGTGGATGCTTCCACGCCGAAAGCCGATGCTGAACAGGTGAACGGCGAGGAACCTGCGAGCCATTGAACCCTTTGAGGGCGGACAGCGATGTCCGCCCTTTTTATTTCTGATGACGCGCAAACTTCTGCTCTTTGATATTGATGGCACTCTGCTGGATACGGGGGGCGCTGGTGGGGCATCGCTTCTGGATGCTGCGGAGGAGGTGCTGCAAGTCTCCCGCGATGACTTGCCGCCGCTGGATCTCGCTGGAGCAACCGATGCTGGCGTCATCAAAAAGCTCTTCAACGACGCCAAGCAAACCTGGGTCGCAGAACGGGCGCAGGCCTTCCACATGGCTTATCTGGCAAGGCTTCGGCATCGCCTCCACGATGAGAGTTTTGATGGCCGCCTCCTTGACGGTGTGGAGAGCCTGCTCGCTTCGTTGCGAGGTCACGACGGGTTCGTGTTGGGCCTGCTCACGGGGAATCTCCGTCGCGGTGCAGAGTTGAAGCTCCAACGCTTCGGCATTGATCATCATTTCATGGACGGCGGCTTCGGTGATGACGCGGAGCATCGCAATGACATCGGCCCATTTGCCTTGCAGCGGATGATTGCGGCTTCAGGTCAAACCTTCACTCCAGAGCAGGTCATCGTCATCGGTGATACGCCTAAGGACATCGCGTGCGCCCATGCGCTGGGTGCGCGTTGCCTCGCCGTAGCCACCGGGAAGTTCGGGTATGCCTCCTTATCAGGCTTGGAAGCGTGGACCGTGCTGAATGATCTGAGCCAGACGGAGCGGGTCATGGCGCTGCTTCAGGGTCACTGATTCGGCTCCAGATAATACATGCCCGTGGTCATCGCGCAGGCATTGTCCATCGGCATCCGTTTCAAGGCGTGCTCTGCTCCCCAAGAGTCTGAGTAGAGCAGTTCGCTCGTCTGGGTGTTGTAGCCGATGATGAGCCGCATGTGTCCGCCGTGGCTTTGTGGAAGATCACCCTCTTTATAGATGCCGAGCTCGACGCTCCACATGATGGGCACGCCTTTATTGATCGCTGTTGAGACTTCGCGTTGAAACTTCGAGTAAGCTCCTTTGCCCGGTGCAGCGCGGCTCTCCTTGAGCGAATCAGGATCAAACGAGGTGTAGATGGCCCCAATATCAATGGTGCGCATTCCTTCCAGATTGATCTCGTGTTTCTTGTTCTTCTTCGCAGCACGGTTGTAGTCTGCGATCATGCGCTGGAACTCCGCGTAGTTCCAGCCTTGGAGTTCACGGATATGGACTTTCAGCCGCCCAGTGAGGTTCTTCAGCGCTCCGACCATCTCCTCCGGGTTCGTGCCGCTGCTTGAGCTCGCATTGGCGATGGCCGCCACCTCGTGCTGGTCAACGTTGACGCCGAGATACTTAAAGACGCGTTCAGCCGTAGCCACGACGCAGTAACCCTTCGGGCCTTGATCCACCATCGGCACGTCTTTGATCACGATGTCACCATTGGTTTCCTTCGTGACATGGGAGACCAGACTGGCCTTCGCTACGGGCTTGTTTCCAGTGTTCGCATTGCTTCCGATCAGCGTCTGCTTCGGAATGGGGGCCACGCGCAGGCGGATGAACTCAGGACGGAACTCCTTATTCAGTGCCTTCATCTCCTTTTGAAAACTGTATTCCAACAGATAGGCCGTGGAAGCCTTGTTCCAAAGATAGCCCATCGCTTTCACAGCGCTGGCGGCGTCCTTGCCACGATCCACAGCCTTGGCACCGATTCGGGTGCTGATGGTATCGCGGAGTTTGTTTACCAAAGCTTCAAACTCAGCAAGATTTTTCGGGTCCATCTTGCTGTCTCCACGATTATAAAGGGAGAGGTTCGCGCGGGCCAGCTTGCCGTCTTGGAAGTCAGCGACAGCTTCAAGAACAGGGATTTCATCTTCAAAAAGCTGGAAGCCCTCGCCGAAGAACCGCGCCTGATCTTTCTTCTCAGAGAGCCATTGCAGACCGAGCGGCTTGAACTGAGCCTCGAAAGACTCGGTCGTGGTTTCCCAAAGCTGATCCCCCATGATGAGTCCATCCAGTGATCGCACAACGGGCGCTTTTTTCGTCGGGGTCTTCGCGGTTTGCCCGCTGGCAGGGATGCTGACGATGGTGCAAAGGACGATCAGAGAGAGGATGATGGCTTTCATGGTGCAGGAATCGCTTTTAGAATCGAGGCATTTGTCACGCATATTTTTACTCTTACAAGCACATCCAATAACAGATTCTAAGAAACGTTTTCTGAATTCTTCAATACTAACAAAACATAGTCATCACAGAACTGTTCCTGTAAGTAGTTAAGCCCCTTATGTTCCGGCTCAGGTTATTCATTCTCGGTATCATCGCGTCGCTAGCGTCTGCCACAGGCGCATTGGCTCAGACGACGGTGGCTGATGTGCTCGGAGCTTCATCCAATCTGCGCGACCCAGTGCAGCGGGCGAATGCGGTGTCCCAAATCAGGACGCTCATGGACGCGAAACGCGCCACCGCCAGATCGCGTGCGACTCAGCTCGGGCTTCCACTGCGATTGATCAATGCCAATGGCCGCGTGGTGGAGGTGACGGATTTCAAAGGTAACAAGCCCGTTTATCTCACCACGCATAACGTCAATGCCGCCATCTCCACGGGGGCGAATCTCTTGCAAGCCGCGCCTTACCTGATGGATGGAACGGGGCTCACGGTTGGCGAATGGGATGCTGGCTCAGCGCGCTCCACGCATCAGGAATTCGGTGGGAGAGTCACCGTCAAAGACGGAGCCAGCGCGGTGGATCACTCGACTCATGTGGGCGGAACGATGGCCGCTGCGGGTATCGTTGCGGCAGCGAAGGGAATGGCTCCCGCGCTGCACATTGATTCCTATGAATGGACGAGCGATAAAACGGAGATGACCGCACGCGGTGCTTCCTATCCCGGTGAGCCGGGCAAGATCCAACTCAGCAATCACAGCTATGGCCTCATCACAGGCTGGAACTACACCGGCTTGAGCTCCCCGAAGTGGTCTTGGTATGGCACGGGAACGACGAGCACGGGCGTGGAAACGGACTTCGGCAAATACGATACGAATGCGCGGGATACCGACTCTTTAGCCTTCAGTCTTCCCTATTACCTCATCGTGCGCAGCGCTGGAAATGACCGGCTGGATAATCCCGCAGCGGGTGATCCCGTCTCCCTCACGACCAGCACCACCTCTGCCGTGACCTATGACCCGGCCAGTCATCCACCGGGAGACGGCGTTTATCGTGGAAGCGGCTATGACACCATTTCCGCAGACGCTTTGGCAAAGAACATCCTCACCGTCGGCTCCGTCGGTGATGCGGTCAGCGGTTCGGTCCGTTCGCTAGCGAACGCTTACATGTCCGCTTATTCCTCATGGGGGCCGACGGATGATGGCCGCATCAAACCAGATGTCGTGGCCAATGGGGAAGCGCTCTATTCCTGCCTCGCCACGAGCGATACCGCTTACGGCACTTTCAGCGGCACCAGCATGGCTTCGCCCAATGCCACGGGTTCCGCCGCATTGCTCGTTCAGTGGTGGGATCATCTTTTCCCCGGTCATGCGATGCGCGCCAGCACCTTGAAAGCCCTGCTCATTCACACGGCGGATGATTTGGGCACGCCCGGTCCCGACTATCAATACGGCTGGGGATTGGTCAATGTGAAGGCGGGCGCTGATCTTCTCCAGGCCTACAAAAGCAGTCCGCAGTCGCGCAGCGTGATTGAGGATAAAGTTACCACCACCGTGACTTCGCGTTCCTACACCTTCACTTGGGACGGAGTAAGTCCCATCCGTGCTACGCTTTGTTGGACGGACCCCGCAGGCACGGCCACGACCACGGGTGATCTCCGCACGGCCCGTCTGGTGAACGATCTCGATCTTCGGATCAATGGTCCCACTGGCACGGTGTATCAGCCGTGGGTCATGCCTTTCGTAGGTAACTGGACGGATGCGAAGCTCTCTGCCGCAGCCACCACGGGAGCGAACCATACGGATAATACGGAGCAGGTCGGGATCGCTTCACCTACCACTCCCGGTCTCTACACAGCCATCGTCACGTTCACCGGAACGCTGACGAACAGCACGCAGAACTTCTCCCTCATCATCAGCGGAGGAGCCACCACGGGCATCGCGCCAACGCCTACATCATCAGCCTTGACGCCCGCCTCTAGCACCTCGGGAATGATGGCCCTTACCATGACCGGATCAGGCTATCTGCTCGGAGCGAACTTGAAGCTGACCAAAACGGGCCAGTCCGATGTCCTCGCGACCGGGCAGGAGATCATCGGTGACACCGCGAAGTTTCGCGTGAATGTGGATGGCTTGGTCGCAGGGCTTTGGAACGTCGTCTTGACTAATCCCGATGGTCAAACCACAACGCTGCCGAACTGCTTCACGGTCAATAGTTCGCTTTGGTCAGAGAATCTGGAGAGCGGCGCTGCGGGATGGACGCACAGCGCCTTAAGCGGCTCTGACAAATGGGCGCTCACTTCCACAGCCTACCATTCGGCATCCAATTCCTTCTACGCCTCGGGGCCGTCCTCGACTAATGACAACGTCCTCATCTCTCCCGCCATCCCCATCCCTGCTGGCTCCACCGGGCTGCGGCTCTCCTTCTGGCACGCCTACATTCTTCAGAACGCGAGGGATGGCGGCGTGCTGGAGTTCTCATTGGATAACGGCGTCTCCTGGTTTGATGTGACCGCGACGGGCTCCGGGGCAGCCTTTGCCACAGGGGCTTATGGGTCAACCATCTCAACGACAAGTAGCACGATCAATGGACGCAAAGCCTGGTCTGGTAATCTGACCACCTTCTCCCAAGTCGCCGTCGATCTAACGGATAGCACCAAATATGCAGGCAAGAGCCTGAGAATCCGCTGGCGACTGGCCACCAATTCAAGCACCGCCAGCACCGGTTGGTATGTGGATGATTTTTTGATCACCGGAGCTGTTCCCGCCGCTAATCTACCGCCCACCATTGTCACGAACGCCGTCGCGACGCCAAGCATCGTTTCTAGCTTCACCACGAACCTTTCCGTGACCGCCAGCGATGATGCCGCTGAGTCCGCTTTGACCTATTCCTGGTCCGCTTCCGGCGGCACCGTGCAGCGTCCCGTGAGCTTCAGCGTGAACGGCACGAACGCTGCCAAAAACACCACTGCGACCTTCACCGTCGCGGGGAACTACACCTTCAATGTCACCGCCAGAGATGCGGATGGATTGACCGCATCCAGCGCCGTGGATGTGACCGTGAATCAGACCGCCACCAGCCTCAATGTCTCGCCCAGCACCGTGACCTTGCCGAAAGACACCACCCAGCTTTTCGGCGCCATCGTTAATGATCAGTTCGGTGATCCGCTTCTCACACAACCGCCCGTCAGTTGGACCACCAGCGGAGGCAGCATAGATACCAATGGTCTCCTGACAGCCACCACCGTCGGCGGTCCGTTCTCCGTCACCGTAATCAGCGGCGCGCTCAATAGCTCCTCCACCTTCAACGTCACCGGCGAAACATTGACCACTTGGCGCACCAGAAACTTCAGCGAGAGCGAGATCAATACCGGTCTGGCCGCCGACACCGCAGACCCTGATGGCGATGGCTTGTCCAACCTCGCTGAATACGCCCTGGGCCTTGATCCCCACCTTCATGATAACCTGCCGCAGCCCACACTTGATGGAACAGGCCTGACCCTCCTCTTCACAAGACCCAAAGACCTCCCCGGCATCACCTACGCCGCCGAATCTTCAGATGACCTCATCAACTGGACCCCCCTCACCATCGAACTTGTAACCGATGGTGCCATTCAAACGATGCGTGTTCATGATTCACTGACGACAGGCAATCCAACGCGGCGTTTCGTGCGGTTGAAGTTTACGAAGTGATAAGTCGTAGAAACGGCGAAGCCTCGTGGCTTGCACCACGAGGCTTCATTGGTTGCGGGAGTAGGATTTGAACCTACGACCTTCAGGTTATGAGCCTGACGAGCTACCGGGCTGCTCCATCCCGCGATTGGATTGGACGGGGAGAGTCCTTCATATCGCTCAAGTTGCAAGGACTATCTCGATGTTTCGCTTCGGCTTTGACCCTCTACGAGGAGCGCTTCCGACTGGCGAACAAGCCATAGCGAGGGCTGAAAATATAGCCTAGGGTGAAGAAGGTGCCGAGCACGAGGACGATGGTCGAGCTTATGTGCCAGCCCAAGGGATAGCTAAGAAAGAAGGCGGTAGTGGAGCCGAGAGCACCGATGATTCCGCCACCGATAAAGAGTGTTCGAGCGTTGTTGGAGAAAAGATAAACGGTGGCTGCGGGAGCCACGAGCAAGCCGACGCTGAGGATGCAGCCGACGGCTTGCAGCGAGGAAATGAGCACTAAGATTACGATAGCGAACAAGGCGTAGTTCAGCATTCGCACGGGCACGCCCAGACTGGCGGCGACATTGGGCTCAAACAAAAAGATGAGCAGGGGACGTTGCAGCATGGTGAGGGTCAGCACGGCGATGGCACTGATGCCGAAGGCGATCCACAAGTCCGAATCCGCCATGCCGACGATGCTTCCGAACAGCCATTCATCGAGCTTCTGGCGCATCTGCATCCCAGTCAGCAGCACGATGCCGCCTGCGAAGGCCGTGGTGTAGAGAATGCCCATCGCGGTGTCTTGATCAAGACGTGAGGTTCGTGCGACGAAGATGGAACCAAGGCCCACGAACATGGCGGCGAAGATGGCTCCAGCTAGTGCGCTCCATTGAGTGAGGCCAAAACAAAGCACGGCGAGCGCAAGCCCTGGCAGCAAGGCATGGGAGAGCGTGCCCACTTTCAGCGCGGACTTTCTCAGCACGACAAAGGCGCTGACAAAGCCATTGGAGAAACCAATCATGGCGCACGCGAGCAAGGCCCGCTTGGCGATGGGCTCTGAGAGGAAGTCAGTGAAGGTGGTCATGGCCGCTGCGCGGAATTTAAAATGAGGAATGAGAAATTTTGAATGGCACTGAGCGGCATCGGAGTGCCGCGCCCCCAGTTCTAAGTTTCATAAGCGCGTTGAATGTTCTCGGACGTGAAGGCTTCCTTCACTGCGCCGAACGCCACTTGATCCTTTTTGAGCAGCAGCACTTCGTCAAAAATATTCGGCACACTCTGGAGTTCATGATGACTGGCGATCAAGAGTCTGCCTTCGCCAGTAAGTTCGCGGAAGAGCTTGGCCAGGGACTCCTGCGCGGGCTTGTCGAGTCCGGTGTAAGGCTCATCAAGCAGCAGAACGTGAGCCTCTTGAGCCAAGGCTCTGGCGATGAACGTGCGCTGTTGTTGGCCGCCGCTGAGAGCACTGATCTGGCGATGTTGCAGATCTTGAAGCTGCATGGAAACGATGGCTCGCTCGACGATCTCTTCATCGTGCGTGGAGTAGCGCTTCCACCAGCCGAGATTCGGATAGCGCCCCATCTCGACAAGCCCACGCACGGTGATAGGGAAGTTCCAATCCACCTCTCCACGTTGCGGCAGATAGGCGATCTCGTGGCTGCTTCGCGTGAGCGGTTTACCACGCCAGAGAATGGTGCCTCGATCCGCTTTCAGGAGACCAGCGAGAGCTTTCAGCAAGGTGCTTTTACCCGCGCCATTCGGTCCGATCAAAGCGATGCTGCGTCCGCATTCAGTGGCGAAGTTGATGTCATGCAGCGCCAGCACTTCCCGGTAACTGAGCGTCAATCCACTGACTTCAAGCCGGTGATTATGCGCCTTGCTGTGAGTGCTGTGGCCCCAGCAAACGTGGTCGTGAGTGTGGGTGTGGGCGCTCATGGTGACCAGTTGAAAGGGATGACTTCCATGAGTTGTGGGCCTGTGCTCCAGCGTGTTTGTGATCGCGTCTCCAGTCCATCAGGCTCCAGTTCCACGGTCAAAACGGTGCTCGGAGTGCCTTGCGGCCAAGTGGCGGCGAGGGTCAATTCCACACCGTCAGCCGGGCCGCTCAGCTTGGCATTCAATTCAATGCTGGAAGCTGGAAATGCGGCCCCTTGGGGAATCAGTTCAACATCACCAAGCCTCAGTGAAAGCGCTGTGGGCTGATGCGCATAACGAATGAGAATTCGTGTGGGAATCAACGAACGATCAGTCGGTGGTGCGGGATTCATGCGTTGCATCGCGACCGTCTCCGGCCTCGCAAAAGTAAGCCGCGATAGGGGGATCGCGAACAAGGCAAAGGCGATGGCGCAGATGATTAAATGGAGTGGTGGGAAGCCGCGCATCTTGCCTATCTAAGTCCTTCCACCAGCGCCGCAACATTGTGTCGAAGCATCTTTTCAAACGTGTGCGCATCCATCGCGGTGCCATCGGCAACGAGCGGTCGGCCAATCTTCGCGCCGGTCTCGCGAGTGATCTCGGCGAGGACTTTCGGGTTGGCTTGATCCTCGGGAAAGACCGCGCGCACCTTCAGTTCACGAATGGCGGCGATGGCTTCCGCGATCTGTTTTGGCGTCGTTTCATCTTCTGATTGCAGGCCCAGCAGGGGAATGCTGCGGAAGCCGAATGCCTTGCAGAAGTAACCGAAAGCGTTGTGCGCGCTGACGATGGTGCGGTCTGCTTTCGGGATGGTGGCGAGCTGCTGGATGGCCCAGCTTTTCAGGGTGTCCAAGCGTTGAGCGGCTGCGGTGGCGTTGGTTTTGTAAAGCTCGGCGTGGGCTGGATCGAGGCCTGACAATTCATCGCTGATCACGCGCAGAGCACGCTTCATATGATCTGGGCTGTGCCACCAATGCGGGTCCACATGGCCATTGGAAGTCTTAATGGAAGGGATCGTCTGGCCGACTTCGACGACCTTCACACCCGAACCGAGGGAGTCCGCGAGCTTGCCTAGATAGGACTCCGCGCCTTTGCCCGAAGCCAGCACCAGCGTCACGCCTTTGAGGCTGGCGAGGTCTTTACTCGTGGGTTCAAAGTGGTGCACCTCCGCACCGGGCTTCAACAAATTCACGATGCTGACGTTCTCTCCGCCAATCTGTTCAGCCAGATCAGCGAGCAAAGGATGCAGCGCGGCGATTTTAATTTCAGCTTGAAGATCCGCCGTAAACAGCAGGCTGGTGGCCAAGGCGAGTGCTTGAAGAAACGCTTTCATTCAGCGGTTAGGCTACCGTCATCCTACGCTTGATGCAATTGTCTTGCGTATATATCCCGCCTTGATTGCGCCATCATTTCAGGCATTCTTCGCAACAACGGCCATCGTTTCGATCTGTTGCTGATGAATGAACTCTAACGCTTTCGCAGCTTTTGCTTTGGCCGCAGCAGGGTCTTTCGCCATCGCGACCACCGCCGGAACGATGCGTTCCACTTCTTCGGGGATGTCCATGTCGAAGAGCCATTCACCGAGGCCGATGTCGCGCCACATGAGGCCCTTGCTCGTCTGTTCCTTCCAGCGGCAAACGATGGCCGGGATGCCATTGCCGATGCACATGATCGGGCTGTGCATCTCTGCGCCAAAGAGTCCCGCGCTCTTCACATAAGTGCTCAGCGCTTCATCCGTGAGCCAGTAATTCGGACGCCAGACGATCCGCGCTTTCACGTCTTCCGGCAGTTTGTCCACCAGCATTTCCTTGCCGATGGCCATCTGCGTGGCGTCTTCAGGACAGACCAGCACTTTCATCTTCGTCTCCTTGATGACTGCGATGATGGCTTCACGCAGAGGCGCGAGATCGTGCTCCTTCATCTCTTCATTGCGGGCATTCTTCTTCTCATCAAACGCCGCGTGCTTCTCAGTCAGCATCCAGTAAGGCGTGTAGCGGTATCTGGGAATGCAGCAGAGGAATTTCCCTTCTTCCAAATCATGCTCTTTCAGGAAAGCGGCTGCGGCGTCGTCGTTGCGGAGATCCACGGCAAAGGAACCTTCAGGGCAGAAGGCCGTGATGGGGCAGGTGCAGCCTTTTTTCTTCGCCAACTCAAGCGATACGGAATCGCGGAAGTAAACGAACTTGGCGTCGTTGAAAATCTGGATCGTCTTGGAGAGAACACCGTCAGTTGCAGGCTTGGTAGCCGCTGAATCCGTCTCCGAAAACGTGATGGAATAGATGCCGTAAGGCTTGCTGGTTTCCTTGGCCCATTTCATCACATCCTTGGCACCGACGAGCGATGGGCCGGAGCCGTGCAGCAGGAAATCGCACTCCGTAAAGGCCGTGCGGATGTCTTCCGGCGTCTTGAGAATCTTGAGCTTCGGGAAGCGCTTCATCAGCATCTCTTCCACGCCATTGTCCACCTTGCTCGGCCAGAGACGCACTTCGACATCAGGCAAATGTTGCTCCAACAAATGCAGCACACCGGGTGTGTGGGCGATGTCCCCTATGTTCACCGTCTGCCATGAAGAGCGTAAGATGATGCGCCGTGGCTTACCTTCCTGAGCAGGCAATGACGAGAGCGTGGCGGCGATAGAGGTCGTGAGGAAATGGCGACGATTCATAAAACTACTTCTGATAAATGGGTAAAAAATGATGATGAACGGAAAGGCTGAGCAGACCGAGCGAAGTCGCATATGTCGCCCCCGCGCTCTTCTCGTTACCATTGCGAGGCTGCCAGGAACCGTTCGGCTGTTGAATCTCAATCAACATCTGCTCCGTCTTCTGGCGGGCCACGGAAGCTTGCTCGCCCCCGCGCTGATACATGCCTTGCGCATAATAATAGGTGCCGTAGAAGAACCACGGTTCGCTGGGCGCGGGTGGATTCGTCATCAGATAATTCGCGCCGCCGATGACCTCTGGAGCGTCGTATTGACCCGCGACCTGAAGCGAGAGAATGCCTGCTGCCGTGGTGGAGAACGTCTGCCTGCCGCCGTAAGGCTCATAGCTAAAGGCGGAGTGCAGATCCAGCGGGCGACCTTGCGCATCCCGATCCGAGCGGTAGCTGCGCTTGATGTAAGTCACGGCCTTATCAATGGCTTCCTTAGGCACCGTCAGACCTGCATTCTTCGCGGCCCGCAGCGCCATGAGCTGCCACACGCTGACGGAAATATCAGAGTCGCTGGAGCCCGGCTCATACCGCCAACCACCGCGATTCGCCTCGCTCTTCACCACGTCCTGGGAGCGGATAATCAGGGCCACCGCCTTCTCAGTTCGGCTGCGGATTTTCTTGTCCATCTCCTCATCCAAAGCCATGCCCAGCATCTCTGCGAACATCAGCGTCATGATGCCGTGGCCATACATGCGCGAGCGGTCACTCTGGCCGAGATAGCCATCGTCCGTCGCTTTCAAGCTGTCCGTCATGAAGCGTAAAGCCTTGGCCACCACGCGGCCTTCCGGCGTCGGATCAGTGGGCAGAAAACCCACGCTGCTCATGCCCATGATGGCCAGCGAAGTGAGCGCGCCACTGTGCTGCGGCACGGGCTCGTTGTTATTGGCATCATCAATGATGCAGCCCTGGGGGCGTTGCTGCCCCATGAGGTATGCGACGGCCCTGTCCACGCTCTGCTTCACCGCTGGTGAGATAGGAGGGGCTTCCTGGGAGAAGGATGAAGGTGGAAGGCTGAAGGATGAAATGAATACACTGACGGCACCGATTTTTCGTAGCCATCTTGTTGTGTAGCCGCGTTGCGAATCTTGGCACTTAGCAGCGTAGCAAATCATAGCGCGTGGCTGCGTAGTGAGCCCTGTATTGATTTCATCCTTCATCCTTTAGCCCTCATCCTTTCATTTTCACTTCTTCGCCTTCTCCGCAATCGCCTTGTAATAGCTCTCGATGGCCGCGCGGTATTCGGGAGACGGTTCTTGCCTTGAGGCTTCCGTCAAGTCCTTGGCCATGCGGCTGGGCAGACGGCCCCAATCACCGGGAGCCGAACTGACGAGCACGGGAACCATCAGGTTGGCCTCACCCTGCGCAAGCTGGCCCGTAGCATCAGAAGCCTGCTGTGGCTGTCCGGGTTGGCCTGGCTGTTGTCCAGGTTGCTGGCCTTGCGGAGCGGGCTGTTGGCCGGGAACCATGCCCTGAGCGCGGGACTCCGCCATGCTCTTGGATTGGGCTTGGCTTGCTTGGGAAAGCGACTGCTGGGCTGACTTCTGCGCGGAGGCTTGTTGAACGGATTGCGCACCCTGTTGTTGAGCCTGCTGCTGGCCACCGGGCGTCTGCTCAGTGGGCTGCTGGCCCTGATCACCGGGTTGATCACCCGCCTGTTGGTTCACTGCTTGATCCAGTTTGTCCAAAGCCTGAGCCAACATCGCACCCTTCGCAGTTTCGAGGAAGGACTGCGCTTCCGGCGTCTTCTCGGCCTGAGCCTGCGCCGCTTCGCTCGCGGCCTGTTGCGCGGCTTGAGCCGTTTGTGCGGCCTGCTCCGCGTTCTGCGGCGTGTTCTGTGCAGCATCCGCCTTAGTTGCCTTGGCCAGTTCTTGGAGCTTCTGGCTCGCCTTTGTGGCCGTTTGCGCCGCCTTGTCCTGACCAAGTCGCTGCTCATGGCGGGCGACTCGCGCTAGTTCCTGGGCACCCGTTTTGTCAGCCTGTGGCGCGGCTTGCGGCTGCGTCTTCGCTTCGGTCAGGGCTTTCTGCGTGTCCTGTGCCGCCAGCTCAGCGACGTTTCCAAGAGCGCGCTGCATAGCCGGATTCTTCTGCAATTCCTTCTCCAATGCGTTCAGCGCGGCCTGCGGATTTTCCTGCGCTTCCTGCATGATCTGCGCGAGATCCTTCGCCTCCTGATAGCTCGCATCCAGCGGTTTATTAATGCCCATCGCTTCTTCAAGAGCCTGTTGAGCGGCCAGCGCATCCTGTGGCAGCGCTTGACCCTGTTCCATCTTTTGCAGATTCTGGGCGAGTTGATCCAATCCCTTCGCGGTCTGCTGTTGGGCCTTGGCCGCGTTCTTCAATGCCTCCGCCTGCTGAGGCGGTGCTTGCTGGGCCTTGGCTGCCTGCGCCAGTTGATTCGCGATCTGCGGTGTCTGTTCGCGCAACTGCGCAAGGCCGACATCAGACGTGCGAGCCATCTGCCGTTGCGCATCATTTGAGAGGTCGGCTTTATCCGCTTCCTGACGCAGCGCGGATTGGAGATCCGCCAGCTTTTGCGCATCCTCCTTAGCCTTCGGCATCAGCGCGGCAGCTTCCTCCGTGGTCTTCGCGGCATCCTGATTCTTCTCCGCACTGTCCGCCGTCTTCTCCGTTTGCTGCTGGGATTCGCGTAATTGCTCCGCCGTATTCTTCGCCAGCTCGCTGAGCTTCGGCGTCAGTTCATTGAGCTTGTTGCGGGCTTCGGCGACCTTCGGCGCGAACTTCTCCATAGACTCCGCGAGCTTCTGCTGGGCCATGCCATTGGCCTTGAGTGCGTTGTTTTGCTCGGGCTTGATCGGCTGCGGTTGCTGGCCGTTCTGCTTCTGCTGCGCGGCTTGTTGCGCCTGAGCCTGGACTTCATTCTTGTTCCACTGCGCGTTCTGCGCAGCTTCCTGAGCTTTGTTCACCGCTTCGTTGTCCGCTTGGGCATTGCGCAGATTGTTTGGCAGATTCTTGAGCTGATTCTCTGCCGCTTGAGCTGAGGCAAGCTGTTCACTGTTTTCAGATGGCGACATCGCACTCTGGTTCGCGGCTTCCAGCGATTGTGCCGCGTCTTGCGCTTGAGCATCGGCTTGCAAGGCGCGCGCGGAATCTGATAACTGCTTCGCCTTCTCCAATGTGGCCTTGATCTGCTCCGGCGTAGCATCGCGCTTGGCTTGATCCGCGAGGTTCTCCAAGGCGCGACCGAGTCGGTTCATGTCCAGCGCGGCCTGTGAATTCGTCTGGGGGTTCTGCTCACGCAACTCGCTGAGATCCTTGAACTGGCGGGCCGTGGCGGCCAGTTTATCAGCGGCCTGCTTCTGCGCTGGCTCCTCATTCGGCTTGTCCTTCTTCTGATACATCGCCTTCTCGATCTGCTGCTTAGCCTGATCAAGGGAGGCCAGCACGGGGCTTTGCTGCTGGCTCAGACGCTCGCGCATTTCATTGGCCTTGCGCGCCGTTTCGTCAGCGAACCAACGGCTCGCGTCGCGCGCTTGATTCGCGGCATTCCGCATCTCATGCGCCTGTCCATAAACGAACTCCGGGGCCTGATGCTGCTGCTCGTTATCAAGCGCATTTTTCAAGCCGGGGAGCTTCTTGTCGAAGTTCTCCAAGTGCTGTTCCACATCACGTTTGCGTTCGTTCTGGATGACATCCTTCAGCGCTTCCAAGTCCTTATGAGCATTCTCTGCCGCCGCGATGGCCGCACGCTCTTGTTCCTGCCATTTGCCACGAGTGGCGGGATCGCGATTCGCATCAATGGCCTTGTCCGCAAGCCGGTTCTGCTGCGGTGCGAGATGCTCCATCGTCTCCTTCACCGCCTGTGCCGTATCTGCCGCCGCGAAGGCTCTCAGCGTTTCATTCACCGAGTCCGCGTAATGAGCCGTCATGGATGCCGCTTCCTTGAGCTGTTTCTCGTCCATCTGCTCGGCGTTGATCTGCTCATGGAGTTCCTTCAAATGCTTGTCCCGCATGATGGCGACCTGCTCACCGACCATGTTCGTCTCCAGTGATTTCAGCGGATCAGGAGCCTGCTTCGCGCTCTGCTTCAGTTGATCCCAAAGCTCCTGAGATTTCTCCTCCATGCTCGCGATGTTCTGCTTGAGCTTCGCGTTCGCGGCTTCGGCTTCATCTTCCGCTTTGCCCTTCTGCGCCAACTTATCGAACTTCCGTGCCTGCTCCGCGTTCTTCCGCATCTCCTGGGATTCCTGCATGAGCGCCTTGGCCTGTTCCGCCAGTTGACGCTGCTTTGCGGCCCACTCGCGTTTGGCCAGGTTCAGCTTGTCTTCGACAATGAAGAGACGCACGGGCGACGACTCCGCGCGTTGGCCTTTCAGATCCGTAGCGATCAACTTCAACAACACCGCATCGCCTGATTTAATGGGCAATGGCGCGAGCTTGAACGGCGTCTCGATGGCCGCTTCCACGCCCGCTTTGTCCAGCAGCTTCGTGTCCTTCCAGTCCGCGCCGTTGATCGCGTAAGATAGTTCGATCTTGGCCAAGCCGACATCATCCGTGGCATTGCCGCTGACTTGAATGAGGTCATCACTGCGCACTTCGGATTGCGCCTCAGGAGACGTGATCGTCACCGTCGGAGGCAGGTCAGGCCGAGTCTCAATGCGCCACGGCGTGGTCTCATCATTGGTGAACTCCGTGTCCTTGCTGGTGAGGGAAAGCTGCCAGGCATCGGCTTTGCCATCAAGCGCAAACGTGACCGCGAGCATGTCCGCCTTGTCCTGCATCACAGAGAGGATCGAAGCGTTTGGAGACAGCGTGGCCTCGCTCTTTCCGATCTCTTGATTCGTCTTCAGCGCGAGCTTCACCGTCGAGCCTTCCAACGCGGAGACATCGCCATTGTCCTCCGTCACCGTGGTCTTCGGCAAGCCTGTGTATTCAGGCGGCGTGACGGTCTTCGTGAACTCGACAATGCGCGGTCTGGGGCGTGCTTCCATCGTGTGCCACACGGTGATCGCATCACTGGCGAGCACGCGATAGCGCACGTTCGTCTGGCCAATGCCGATGCTGCCCTCATAGCGATTTCCATTGGCCGGAGAGAGTTCCATCTTGAGCGGCTTCCCGTCTTCAGACTGCGTCTCGATCATGACGCGCTTCGGAGTCGGCCCTTCGATCTCTACGCCTATCGGCACGGAAGAAGCCATCGGCACTAGCGCATCCGCTTTGACCGGAGTGACGATCTTGATCTTCACGCTGGAAGGTCGGGACAAGTTCGCGAACGGCAGCGCCGCACGAGCCATGAAGCCCGGCAAATGTAGCCCCGGCACAAAGGCCAAAATGAGGATCAATCCGGCGATGCCACCTAGCGCGGTAAGCCACGGTTTCAGCAGCGTCGAAGGGAGTAACGTTTCTGCTTTGAAGGACGAAAGATGCGCGCCCACCTCATCCTGTAATTTCCCGCGAAACTCCGCTGAATCATTTTCCCGTCCTCCTTCAGAAAGCTCCACCGCTGCTAGTAGTTTCTCATGCAGCCCATAGTCCGCTTTCTCCGTGAGGCGCGCTGCATCATGCAGATGCCGTGTCTCCTTCACATAACGCAACGCCAGCCACCAAGCCGCGATGCCCGCTCCCACATAGCCCAGATAACCGAGCCCCTGGCGCAGACCGTCCGGCATGAATGTGGCCCGATCCAACAGCGCTACCAACAGCATCAACAGCAACAAAACAACCGCCGCAGCCAAGCCCGCCCGCATGAGCAGGAGCTTCGTGCGACGTTCCCGAAAGCTCGCAAGAGCTTCCACAGTGGCAGGGTGTAGGGCAGGGGACATCATGGTTGGTTTGAGTAAACGCAAGGCAGGCAGACTTTCTTGGCACCATCTCAGGTCTTATTTGCCAATGTAGTTCAGGCATCCAATGCAGCAAGGAACCGTGATTCAAGAAACATCCACGGCGCGCGGTCGTATGGATCACTCATCTTTCCATCGTCCCATGAAACATCTGCACTCCTCCTCCTGTCGCCTGTTGGCCCTCGGATTCGCCGTTCTGGCGTCCTCCCTTCAAGCCGAGATCAAGCTCTCCAAGGTCTTCACCCCGCACATGGTGCTCCAGCGGGAGATGGCCGTGCCCGTCTATGGCACGGCATCGCCCGGTGAAAAAGTCACGGTCAAGTTCCGCACCCAAACCAAAACCGTAGAAGCAGACAAGGACGGGAAATGGCTCGTGAAGCTGGAGGCGCTCAAGCCTGGTGGGCCTGATGAGTTGATCATCGGTGATAAGAAGATCGAAGACGTGCTCGTGGGCGATGTCTGGGTCGGCTCTGGTCAGTCGAACATGGACATGATCACCGTCAGCTATGTGGGCAATGATCCCGTGCTCGCCGAAGCCGTCAAAGGAACCTACCCACAACTCCGCTTCATGCGTAAAGAGGCCAGTGCCGTGTGGGAGCAGGCCACGCCTGAGTCGAACCTGAAGTTCAGTGCACTCCTCTTCTCCTTCGGCGTTCCTTTGCAGAAGGAACTCGGCATTCCCGTCGGACTCATGGTCGGCGCAGTGGGCGGCACGCCATCAGGCTACTGGCTCAGCGAAGAAATGTATCGTGAAGACGCCGCGTGCGCTGAGGCTGTGAAGAAGTTCGTGCCGACTTACAAGTATGATGAACTGGTCGCCAAGTATGCCGTTGATAAGGCGAAGTATGATGAAGAACTCGCCGCTTGGAAACCGCTCGCCGAAGCCGCCAAGAAGGAAGGCAAGCCCGTTCCTCAAGGCCCTCGCGCTCCGCAAACCGTGGGTAAGGCCGGAGAAGCCGGTGGTGGAAAGATTGGCCAACTCTTTGAGGCCTTCATCCGTCCCTACGTCGGCTACGGCATCAAAGGCGTGCTTTGGGATCAAGGCGAGAGCCGCACGAACATCGTCGGCGTGCCGCAATACGAAGTCATGGGTGCGCTCATCAAAGGCTGGCGCAAAGCCTGGGGTCAGGGCGATTTCCCCTTCCTCTATGTGCAGAAGCCCAGCGGTGGCGGTTGTGCCTGGGACTATTCGGCACCAATGATGAGCAAGGGTGACAAATTCGTTCCACTGCCCAAGACCATCCCTGTTGGCCCTGCATCTGATTACTCGCATCCTTACTTCGCGACCTTCATGCAGTATCCGAAGACTTACATGGTCACCAGTAGTGACCTCGGTTCCGGCACTCATCCGGTGAACAAATCAGGCTACGGAGAGCGTGCGGCGAACGTGGCCAAGGCTGTCGCGTATGGCGGCAAAGCGGAATTCTGCGGCCCGATTTACGCTTCGCATAGCATCGAAGGTGATAAGGTGAGCCTCAAGTTCACGCACGTCGGTAAGGGGCTCACGTTCAAAAATGGCGACCAGCTTCAAGGCTTCTTGATCGCAGGTGCCGACAAGAAATTCGTTTGGGCTGATGCCGTCATCGAAGGCGAGAATGTGATCGTTTCCAGCAAGGAAGTCTCCAAGCCCGAAGCCGTGCGCTATGCCTGGAGCCAGCAGTTTGCTTGGGCGAATCTCTTCAATCAAGACGGGCTTCCGGCCACGCCGTTCCGCACGGATGCGTGGTAGAAGCGGACGGGAGCGTGGCCTTTTGGCCGCTTCATTGCGGGCTTAAGCTCTGCGCTCCGTTCAATCCCCCAGCAGCTTCCCGGTCACGAGGTAATTCCGCACATAGTCCGCAACAGAATTTCCCAGCGGGGTCAGCGGGTCTTTGTAACCGAGCGCCAGCAGCTTGCTGATGTCCGCGCAGGTGTAGTATTGATACTTCGCCTGCAAGGTCGCTGGCATGTCCACGAATTCGATATTCGCGGGCCGACCCAGCGCCGCGAAGATCGCATTCGTAAGCTCCAGCCAAGTGTGCGCCGCGCCAGAACCGAGGTTATAAAGGCCACCCGCGAGTGGTTGATTGGCCAAGAACATCGTCATGTTCACGGCATCCTTCACATAAAGGAAGTCGCGCATCTGCTCACCGTCTTTAAAGTCGGGACGATGGCTTTTGAAGAGCTGCACCTTTCCGGTCGCGAGGATCTGATCGTAAGCCTTGTTCACCACGGAGCGCATATCGCCTTTGTGGTTTTCGTTCGGGCCATAGACGTTGAAATATTTCATCCCGACAATCCGCTGCGCCATGCCCGTGCGTTGAGCATAGAGATCAAAGAGGTGCTTTGAGTAGCCATACATGTTCAGCGGACGAAGCCGCGTGAGATCCGTCATCTTGTCATCCATGCCGTAAGCGCCATCGCCATAGGTCGCAGCGGATGAAGCATAAACAAAACGCGCACCCGTCGCCAAAGCCCAGTGGGCCAGGACTTTGGTGTATTCAAAGTTGTTCTTCATCAAGTGCGCCGAGTCGAGCTCCGTGGTGGCCGAGTTCGCACCGAGATGGTAAATGACGTCAAATTTCCCCAGCGTTTCCGGCTTGTCCTGCACTCGTGAAATCAAATTCTGCGCGTCCATGTAGTCCGCATATTTCAGAGCGACGAGGTTCTTCCATTTCTCGTCCGTCGTGAGGCAGTCTGTGATGAGGATGTTCTCCTGACCGCGTTGATTGAGCGCCCAGACAAGCGCTGAGCCTATGAAGCCGGCACCGCCGGTAACGAGGATTCTTTGAGGTTTGGACATGAGGTTATGAGTCGCCGACGATTTCATTCAGACCTTCAATGATCTGATCAAGTTCGTCAGTATGAGTTCGCGCAATTCTTGTTCCGAGACGCTCGACGGCGAGGACTCGGATCTGGCTGATCTTGACCCAGGATCGCTTGGGCAATTTTGTTTTGACCAGTTCCAACGTCAGAGGGAATCCGGCGCGTGGTTCCTGGCTGGTCAT
>JANYJH010000032.1 GCA_025361865.1 Phragmitibacter sp. | reverse complement strand
AAAGCACACGAGCTGGGCCGCGCGTTCTGTCTCGCCATCAATCGCAGAGAGATGGCCTTCGTGGTAAACCGGACTCATCCAATGAGTCGCCAGTTTCTTGGAACTCCAGATTTCCTTGGCCTTGAAGTGATCATCGAACTCCAGCATGACGCCACCGAGCGGACGACCCTTTGGATACGCCGTGCTGATAAACACGCGGTTTTTATCCGGAATGAGCGTCGGCGTGCTCGCGGTCGCAGAGATGTAATCCTTGGCGCGCCAGTCAAAGCGCTCATGCACGGTGCCGTCCTTCGGGTCCAGACAAAGCAGTCCTCCCGTGGCCGGATTGCTCTCGCCACCGGCAAAGACGAGCACCTTCTGCTGGCCGTGCAAAGTCGTCGCGATAGGCGAGGCATAGCTGGCTCCCCAAGAGTCCTTCACGCCCCAGACGAGCTTTCCCGTCTTCAAATCAAACGCCCCCACGCAGAGCCCCGGTTTGCGCAAGGCTTCGGCTCGGGCCTGCATGTCATCGGCTTCAGGAACGAGCGCTTCTTTGCCACCGACGTTCACGATGGCTCTCCCATCCAGAACCAATGCCGATCCGCCGTGGCCGAAGAAGTCTTGAGGAACATTGAATTCTTTCCGCAAATCACGCTGCCATAAAACACGCCCCGTCTTCAACTCAAGACACGTCATCATGCCCGTGACGCCGATCATCAGCACCCGGTCTTCCGCGATCACCGGACTGCCGCGCGGGCCGTTCGCATAACCATAACGGTCTCGGTAATCAATGTGATACTCGTAACTCCAGTAGCGCTTTCCGGTCTCAGGCTGGAGGCACTCGATGACCTCTTTTCCACCCAGCGCATGGAAGATGACGAGGCGATCCCCGACGATGGCAGGCGAGGTGTAGCCCTCGCCCTTTTTTACTTCCCAAAGCTTCGCGGGCCCGCCCTTTGGCCAGTCATGGAGGAGCTTCGTCTCTGGCGAATGCGCATCATCCGTGGGGCCGAGGAAGCGCGGCCAATCACTTGTTTTCGCATCCTTGCTCAAAGGCTTGGGTGCTTGCAGAAAGGTGAGACGATCAAATGCCTGCGGTTCCGGCGCGGTCGATGCGTCGAGTTCGGTAAACTTGGGCGGTGCCGGGTCCACCCAAGGTTCCGCTTGAAGAGCGCCTTGCGCGAGCAACAGAGAAAAGATCAGTCTGGACAAGAGCTTCATGCAAATGTCATGCTAGAGATCCTATGATGAAAGCCAAACACTTATTCCTGACGTTGTCCTTGGGGGCCAGCCTGCTCACTTCTTGCGCCCAGATGGGTTATCAAAAAGCCGCTCAAGCAGGCGAAGTGGAGCACGTCGTGCTCGTCTGGTTGTATAAGAAAGGTGACGCCGCAACCCGTGCGAAGATCATCGAAACCGCGCACAGCTTCCGTGACATCCCCGGCATCCTCGCCTTGTCCGCAGGGGAACCGCTACCAAGTCCGCGCCCAGTCGTGGATAGCAGCTTTGACATCGGCATTGTCATTCGCTTTGAGAACAAAGAAGCCCTGGCTGCTTACGAAAAGAATCCGAAGCATGTGAAAGCTGTGACGGAAGTGCTGAAGCCCGCGAGCAAGAAGATCGTCGTGCATGACATCACGGTGAAATGACATGCGACAAATAAAACCGGATAACGCATCTTTTCGGTTTCATCCTTCCGCCTTCGTGCTTCATCCTTTCCTCTATGCCGAAAGCCGCGCCCAACGAATGGTATTCCGTCCGCAATTCCGAGATTCACGGTCGCGGATTGTATGCGAAGAAGAAGATCCCGAAGGACACCTGGATCGTCGAATACGTGGGCAAGAAAGTGAGCAAAGAGGAAAGCGACCGGCTGGCGAATGAGCTGCTCGAAAGCGCGAAGAAGACGGGCGGCGCTCAGGTCTATATGTTCATCCTCAATGACCAGTGGGACATTGATGGAAACGTCCCCTGGAACACCGCGCGGCTGATGAATCACTCCTGCTCTCCCAATGTGGAAGCGCAGACCTTTGACGAGAAGGAAATCTGGTTCATGGCGCTGCGTGACATCGAGAAGGGTGAGGAACTGGTCTTCAACTATGGCTTTGATTTGGAGTTTTGGGAAGATCATCCCTGCCGCTGCGGGTCTGAGAACTGTGCGGGATTCATCGCCGCAGAAGAATATTGGCCGACGCTGCGCCGTAAGATCGGCGGGAAGAAAGCCTGGCTGACCAGTCACAAAAAGAAGCTGGCCAAAAAAGCCGCGAAGAAGACCGCGAAGAAAACGGCCTAACCCTTCACCTAATCGCTCTTATGAAAACTACGCTTCTCATTCTCTCCCTTGGATGGCTGGGTCTGTCCACTTGCCTGGCCCAAGAACAACCGAAAGCAGATGAAGCCGCTGCTTTGCAAAAGCTGGTGGACAGCCTGCAATGGAAGGAGGGCTCCATCCCCATCGAAGGTGGTTTGGCCAATCTCAATCTGCAAGGCGGCTATCGCTATCTGGACCCGAAGGACACGCAGAAGATCCTGTCAGATCTTTGGGGTAATCCTCCCGGTCAAAAAACATGGGGCATGTTCTTCCCGGCGAATACTGACGTGCGCACGGACGCGGCCTGGGGTGTGGTGGTGGAGGGCTTTGAGGCTGATGGTTACGTGAAGGATGAAGACGCGGACAAGATGGATGCCGCGAAGCTTCTGAAGGATATGCAGGACGCTCAGGAAGAGGCCAATGAAGAGCGTGTGAAAGCTGGCTACCGGGCGCTTGAGCTGGTGGGATGGGCCATGCCGCCGCATTATGATAAGGAAGCGAAGAAGCTCTACTGGGCCACCGACATCAAAGCCAAAGGCAGCGAGGGACATTCCGTGAACTACTATGTGCGTATTCTCGGACGCAAAGGCTACCTCGTGCTGAATGCTATCGGCGGCTTGGAACAGCTTCCTGCGATGCAATCGGCCACGCCCCAGATTTTGAGCATGATCGAGTTCACCGAGGGGAATCGCTACACCGATTTCAATCCGAAGACGGACAAGGTGGCCACCTATGGGCTCGTCGGCCTGATCGCAGGTGCAGCGGGACTGAAGATCGCCGCGAAGATCGGGCTTCTGGCCCTGTTCGCGAAGAAGTTCGGTTTCATCGCGCTGGCCTTGAAGAAGCTTTGGATCGTGATCGCCGTGGGGGCGGCGAGTTTGTGGAAGAAGATTACGGGGCGGAAAAGTGCGAACGAGGTCTGAAGTGAGTTTTATTGACATCCAAGAGAATGATAGATATTATCTATCATGAAGACAGCGACGGTGGCCGATCTACGAAACAATTTTCGCAAAATCTCCAGTTGGATTGAGCACGGCGAACCAGTGCAAATCCTCAAGAGAGGACAGGCGTTTGCCACCTTGTCGGCACTCCCGATGGTAGCCAAAAAGAAGAAGGCGGCAAAACCCGACATCATGGCTCAATTGCGGGAAGTCTGGGGGGACAAAATGTTTACCCTGAAAGAGATCAAGGCCATGCGTGAGGCGGAGCTGGAGGGCGAAGAAGGGTGATCGCTTATCCCGACACCTCTTTCCTTTGTGCCATGTATCGCTTTCAGGTCAACTCACAGCGAGCGGCGACACATTTCGCGGCCATGACCGAGCCGCTGCACGTTTCCTCACCGCTCCTCTTCGAGTTCCGTCAATCTACTCGCTGGCAGGTTTTTCTGCACTCGAAAGACCCAACCAAAGGATTCGAGCGAACCACCGCACAAGCGGCTCTGGCCAAACTGCAAGCCAACATCACCAGCGGTGATGTTTTGGTCGTGCCCGTGGACTGGGCGGACGTAGCCAGTATCGGGGAACGCTTGTCTGCGCAGCATACGTGGACGCGGGGTTATCGCGGCTTTGACATCATTCATGTGGCGACGGCCCTTCATCTGGGAGCTACGGAGTTTCTGACCTTCGATGGAAACCAGAAAAAGCTCGCTGAGGCCGAGGGGCTACATGTGCCTCTCTGAATAAGAGGCGCAAAGGGTAAGACGCACCATTTGAACCACGTTGAAGGAGACTCTTATGCGTCTCCTTCCAGCCCTTCTCCTCGCCATCTCCGTTCTGTCAGCCCGTGCTGAACTGAAAACGGATATTGAATTTGCCAAAGTCGGCGATGTCAGCCTGACGCTGGATGCCTTTACGCCAGACGGCGAGGGACCGTTCCCGACCTGCATTCTCGTTCACGGTGGCGGCTTCACGAAGGGCGATAAAACGAGCTTCATCAAGCCGCTCTTCGCTCCTTTGAGCGAGGCCAAATTCGCGTGGTTCACGATCAACTATCGCCTCGCACCGGATCATCGTTACCCGGCCAATATTGATGACACCGAAGCCGCGATCCGTTGGGTGAAAGCTCATGCGAAGGAATATAAAGTGGATCTGAAGCGCATCGCTTTGATCGGGGAATCTGCGGGTGGTCACATCGTTTCCATGGTCGGCGTGCGTGCTCATGATGAGACCAGTCTTGCCGCCGTGGTGCCTTTCTACGGGCCGCATGATTTGGAGTTCCAAGCGGACAACCGTCACGCGGTGGGCAGTTCTTTGACTGCCCTGCTGGGCATCACGGATGAGTTGAGTGAAGCGAACCGCAAGGTCTTGCGTGAGGCCTCACCCAGCAACTTCATCAAGGCCGGAATGCCGCCTTATTTGCTCATCCACGGCACCAAGGATGACAAAGTTCCTTATGAACAAAGCGTGCGTTTTCAAGCGAAGATGAAAGCCGCAGGGAATGTCTGCGATCTTATCACGATCCAAGATGGAACTCACGGCATGGGCGGCTGGGAGAAGCTCGGCTCCACCTATGTGAAGGACTTGATTGATTGGCTGCACCAGACGCTGAAGTGAGCTTCGCCTTAACAGTATTCGTAGAGTCCTAGAACAACGCATTCACAAAGCACTGAACTAGGAACGAGTTCCATCATCAAACGACGTCTGAGGCTATTTTCGTTGGGGGCCCATTCAGCGGATACTTACTCGTTCCACAGCACTTTCGAGAGGTTCAAGAAACCAAGTTGACTCCAGCGGTAGCGGTTGCGCAGAATGAAGTCGGAATCACCCTCTTCACAGCCCTCAATGCCTTGCACGCGATGGGCCAACCACGTCAGAGGGATAGCATCCTCTTCTTGGGCGAGAATAGCGCACAAGGTATCGCGCACGCACGGCGAAAGAGGTTTCACAAGTCCGCTGGCAAGATCAATGACGACACCGCCTTTGCTGGTGAGTTCGCCAATGAACTCCGGTTGTCGCTCTGCCGCGACAGTTGAGTCCAAATAACTCTGCAAATCCACCCCGCCCAGATGTAAATCGCGATGATTCGTCAGCCCATCCAGCCAGCCTTGCAGTTCCGCTTCCCTCGCGAGGCGACGGGCCACGCCTTGAGGAGTGTCGGCAAAGCACGACTCAATGCCAGCGAGTATTAAGATGGCGGCTTCTGACGAAGTTTGGCGGAACACCTGAGCCTGCCACTCGCGCCCCTCCATCCACGCTTCCAGCATTGTGGCATGCTCGTGGGCGAACCATTCCAGAATGTCACGAATGCCCTTCAAATAGGCCGCTTCATATTGCCGCACCCGTTCGCGCGTTATGCCATAGTCTGCGGCGCTCTCCTCCAACGTCCACTTCTCAACAAGCCGCAGCGTCAGAACGTCCACTTCCTGCGCAGTGAGCGCGCCGTAGCAAAAAGCAAGCGCACGGCGTAGGCACAGCCCGGTTTCGCCGTCATTCAGTGGCAGCCAGCGACGGACAGAGGTCGCGTCCGCAGTGGTGATGGCTGTGGACAGGTCCTGCAATTCCTGTGCAGTGCGCCGGCCAATATTATCATGCGCCAGCAGCCCGTTCCAACCAATCGTCTCCCAGAAATCCAGTAGCGTGGGCAGGCTGGTGATCTCTTGCTGCTGGCAAAAGTTAAGCAAGCGCGTGGAAAGCGGCACTAAATGGAGAGGATAGTTTGGGGGAACGCCCCATCTGTCCAGCACCTCCGCTGCTTTGGGAAGAATGCGTTGCTTGCCACCCTCTGCCCATTCAGTGCCATCGGAAACGTCTGAGGCATCCACAGCAGCCTCCAGGATTTCGATCAGTCGCCGGCATTTGATTTCGCCGAAACCATAGAGGTGGTTGAAAAGGCTGTCAGCATCATGGGGCATGAACTCCGACACTCGGTCATCCCTGCGCTTCATGAACCACTCCGAGCCGTGCCGGCCAGCCAGATTAGCTACGAAGGGACTATCCTCGTCATGCCAGCCTAGCGTCAAGGCTTTCGCACGCACAGCCTCCCAACGGACACCCAGTTCCTGTTGCCACTCTTTCATCGCTGAAATCAGCCGTGGAATCCTTTGGCTCGTGCGGCATCAAGCATGTCCACCAGAAATTTGCACTCGTCCGGCTTGAGGCGGTTGCCCTTGTGCAACTTGGTATGGAGAGATCGACAGGTGGTAAGTTGCCAACGAGGAACGCCAATCGCTTGATCCCCCCACTCCGCAAGCTCCAACCAGACGGCCAGCTTCACTCGCTGCACCCGTTCTTGCAATTCGGTGGAGGAGAGGCGCACACCTTTTTCGCCCACTTCATTTAGGTTGGCATCTCGGTTGACGCTGCCAGCGCCATCTAATTCAACTCCCATTGGTGGCAGGTCGATCTTCGTATCGCGGAAGCTCATCCAACAA
>JANYJH010000405.1 GCA_025361865.1 Phragmitibacter sp. | reverse complement strand
CGGTGAAGGCCGCAATTGATAAGGCCGCGCCAACGCCTGCTCCTGAAGTAAAGCCGCTCGAAACACCAGCCAAACTCCCTGAATCTTCTGCGACACCAGCACCAGCAACTCCTGTTCCCGCCCCTGTGAGTCCAGCGCCAGCCGCTCCTGAGCCGCCGAAGTAATTTGATTCGCGCAACTCGCGAGCCTCGCTTTATCTTTGGGAATGCGTGACATGAGCCGCATCCCCTTTTTATTGATCGCCACCGCGCTGCTGACCACTTGTGGGCCAGCCAAGCAGCGGGCTGATCTCGTCTTCCTGAACAGCGCTGAAATCGAGACACTTGATCCGGCGATCATCACGGATCAGGTCAGCATGAGGCTGGGTGAATCGTTGTTCGAGGGCCTTTGCCGCTTGAATGCGGACGGCAAGCCAGAGCCCGGTGTCGCAGAACGTTGGGAGGTCTCCGATGACAAACGACGCTACACGTTTCATCTGCGGGCCAATGCGGTTTGGAGCAATGGCGCGCCTGTCACCGCGCAGGATTTCGTGAAGTCCTGGGAGCGCGTCTTGCTGTCCGCCACTGGCTCGGAGTATTCCTCACAGCTTTATCCTTTGAAGAATGCGCAGGCGTTCAACAATGGCAAACTGAAGGACTTCTCGCAGGTCGGCGTCAAGGCGCTGGATGACCGCACACTGGAAACGACGCTGGAGAATCCGATCCCGTATTGGATAGACCTTTGTGCGTTCACCACGCTTTGCCCGGTTCACATGCCGACTGTGGAGAAGTATGGCGATGCTTGGAAGAAGCTCGGGAATCTCGTCGGTAACGGCCCGTATCTTTTGGATGAATGGCTCATTGATGACCACATTCGGCTGAAGAAGAATCCGCTCTATTGGGATGCCGCGAACGTGAAGATGCGCACGGTGGATGTGCTGCCGATCAGCGATGCCAATACGGCGTTGAACTACTTCCTGACCGGTCAGGCGGATCTCATGATGGATAAGGCCCATGTGCCGCCGTCTCTGCAAGGCAAGCTCAAGCAGCAGTCGTGGTTCCATACGGGCACTTATCTGGGCACCTGGTTCATTCGGATGAATGCCACCAAACCACCCTTTACTGATCCGCGCGTGCGTCGCGCCTTTGCTTTGGCCATTGATCGGAAGCGCATCGTGGAAAAGATTACGCAGTTGGGCGAGGACACGGCCCACAGCTTAACGCCGCCTGGAGCCGGGCAGAATTTCCAGCCGCCCATCGCACAGGAGTTCGATCCTAAGCAGGCGCAGCGATTGCTCGCGGAGGCTGGATTCCCCGGCGGGAAAGGCTTTCCGCGTGTCGAGTATCTCCATCTTCCGGTGCCGGTGGAACGGAATATCGCGGTCGAATTACAGGCCATGTGGAAAGAGAATCTCGGCGTCGAGGTTGGTCTTACGAAGCAGGAACAGCGCGTCTGGCTCGCCTCCCTGCGGGAACTGAAATACGATCTGTGCCGTTCCAGTTGGGTAGGGGATTACAACGATCCCAATACCTTCCTGGACTGCTTCACGACGGGCAATGGCAACAACCGCACGGGCTGGAGCAATAAGCGCTATGATGAGCTCATCCTCGCTGCGGCGGCTGAGGCAGACATCACGAAGCGCCACGCCTTGTTCACCGAGGCCGAAACCCTGCTCTGCCATGATGAGCCACCCATCGTCCCCATCTACCACTACGTCGGCATTCAATACCGGCGCGATGGCCTTCAGGGCGTCCATTCCAACCTCGTGGATGATCACCCCTTCCGCGCCATGTGGTGGAAATAATGCGCTTCGCCTTGCCCAACGGCGTTTCCGATGAAACATGCCTCCGTCCATGAACTACTCCGACCTCCACCGCATCTACCACCAGCCGTTCTTCGATTTGCTCAAGCAGGCCCGCGCCGTGCATGAGGAGAACTGGCCTGAGCGGGAAGTTCAGCTCTGCACCCTGCTCTCCATCAAGACGGGCGGTTGCAGCGAAGACTGCGGTTACTGCGCCCAAAGCTCCCGCTACAGCACCAGCGTGAAGGCTGAGAAACTCATGGCGAAGGACGATGTCATGGAGAAGGCCCGTGCGGCCAAGGCCAATGGCTCCACCCGTTTCTGCATGGGTGCGGCCTGGAAAGGCGTGCGCGTTGGCACTCAGAAGTTCGATCAGGTTTTGGATATCGTTCGTGATGTGAGCACGCTCGGCATGGAAGTCTGTGTCACGCTCGGTGAACTCGGCGGCGATGAAGCCCGACAGCTTAAGGAAGCGGGCGTGACGGCTTACAATCACAACCTCGATACCTCCCGCGAGCACTACGCGACCGTGGTCACGACGCACACTTATGACGACCGTCTTCGCACGATCCGTCACGCGCAGGAAGCGGGCATGAGCGTCTGTTGCGGCGGCATTCTCGGCCTCGGTGAAGGCGTGGAAGACCGGCTGAAAATGCTCGAAGTCATGAGCAGTTTCAATCCTCATCCTGAGAGCGTGCCGATCAACACCCTGATGCCGATCAAAGGCACGCCGATGCAGGACAACGAAGCCGTGGATGTGTTCTCCCTCGTGCGCATGATCGCGACCACGCGCATCGCCATTCCTAAGGCCAAAGTGCGACTCAGCGCAGGTCGCTACTCCTTGAGCAAGGAAGCCCAAGCGCTCGCCTACTTCGCAGGTGCAAACTCCATCTTCTACGGCGACAAGCTCCTCACCACCGCCAACCCCGGCGCGAATGAAGATATGAAGCTCCTGCAAGAACTAGGTCTCATCCCGCAAGCTCCGAACCCCGCGATGGAAGCCCCGCAAGCCGATGGCCAGCGTGCGCTTTCACCCTGTGTGCCCGCAGAAGCCGAGCACGCTGGCTGCGGGTGTCATTAGGCATATAAGATGTTCTGAGACTCAGGATTATGTTTTTATGGAGTGGGTTCAGGCGCAATAGATGAATTGACGGACTATTGTGAGGTTGCTCGAATTTGAGTGTGTTGTATTCTGATCTTATGACGCAAGCGGTTGCCCATATTCTCGAAGTAGCAGAGCTGCTTTCTAACAACGAGCGTGCTGAGCTGGCTGATCGTATAATCAAGAGTCTTGCGCATGACATTCCTCAAGGGATTGAACAAGCTCAGGTCGCAGAAGTCCGCAGGCGCATCGCTCAAGTGGAGTCTGGAGAAGTAGCGCTTGTTCCAGGTGAAGAGGCGCTTGCTACTGTCCGCCAACTTCTGGCTTCTGCTTCGGCACACTGATGGCCACGAGTTACGGTTTTCATCCTGAAGCGCTTTTAGATTATTCAGAGGCGACTCTTTACTATTCCCGTGAGGCTTCATCACGAGTAGCGGAGAGATTTGTCTCAGCCGTGGAATCAGCCATAGCCACCTTGGTTGCTGAGCCAATGCGGGGGAGGGTCGTGGAGGAGCCGGAGATCAGGCGCTATGTCTTAAGCCGTTATCCCTTTGTCATCTATTATCGTTGGGAGCCACATCTTGAACGAGTCATTCTTTATGCCGTCATGCATTGCAGTCGGGAACCGGGCTACTGGCATGACCGGATCGCATGATCCGCAGAACTACGAAAAGCGTCCAACGAAGAGGTAAGCGGAAACGTTTCATCATGCGTGAAAGAGGTCTGCTGCTCTGGCAAGGCTACGACGTTCCAAAGAACCCGCCCAGCTTCCTGATGCGGGTGGGATGACGCAGCTTCCGTAGCGCCTTCGCTTCGATCTGACGGATGCGTTCACGAGTGACGTGGAAGGTCTTACCGACTTCTTCCAGCGTGCGGCCTGCGCCGTCCACCAAGCCGAAGCGCTGCTCCAAGACGGCGCGTTCGCGTTCGTTGAGGCTTTCGAGCACGTCCTTGAGCTTGTCACGCAACAAATGCATGGCGGTCAGCTCCATCGGGCTTGCGCTGTTGTTGTCCTCAATGAAGTCACCGAACTCGGTATCGCTATCGCCATCACCCACCTTGGTTTGCAAGGAGACGGGCTGCTGACTCATGCGGAGCACGGCGTTCACGCGCTCAACGGGAAGATGAACTTCGTCCGCGATCTCTTCAGGCGTCGGATCACGGCCCATCTCCTGAACGAGCTGCTTCTGCACGCGCAGGAGCTTGTTGATCGTGTCGATCATGTGGACCGGAATACGAATCGTGCGGGCTTGATCGGCAATGCTGCGCGTGATGGCCTGACGAATCCACCACGTCGCGTAGGTGCTGAATTTGTAGCCGCGCTTGTATTCAAACTTCTCCACGGCGCGCATGAGGCCCATGTTGCCTTCTTGAATGAGATCGAGGAACGAGAGGCCGCGGTTCGTGTATTTCTTCGCGATGGAAATGACGAGGCGTAGGTTGGCCTCCACCATCTCCGTCTTGGCCTTCGTGGATTCCTTGCTGCATTGAAGCGCTTCGGTGACGAAGCCTCTGAACTCAGCGGGCTTCATCCAGGCTTCTTTTTCAAAGTCCTCCAGCGCCTTACGAACCTCAGGACTGTTCGGCGAGCGATGGGCTTCCATCTCCACCTGATCCAGATCACTCAGACGCAGGCGAAGCACCGCGATGAGGTCTTCATTGGTCTTCTGCTTGAAGTAGAACTTCACGATGGACTTGATGAGCGCCGCCTTGGTCTGCTCAAATTTCGCCGTCAGTGCCGGGCGCTGTTTGTCACTGGCTTTCATCACCGCGCGATACTGATCATTGGCCAATGCGATGCTCTCACGCACCTGCTCGCAAACGATCTTCAGCTTCTTAAAATACACATCCCGGTCTTCGAACTTCCGGTCCATGACGAGGCGGTCAAAGCGCTCTCCGCCCTTCATCAGGGAGTCGCCGAGCATGAGGTATTCACTGGCGATGAAACCGATGTTTTGCAGGCAGCGGTGCAGGCTGAACTCCGCCTTCTCGATCCGCTTGGAGATGTTGATTTCCTGATCGCGCGTGAGCAGTGGCACCGCGCCCATTTGCTTCAGATACATGCGGACCGGGTCATCCAGCACATCTAGGCTGTTGCTTTCTTCGCGCTCTTCGATGGCGGATTCGTCCTCGTCAG
>JANYJH010000383.1 GCA_025361865.1 Phragmitibacter sp. | reverse complement strand
CCGCCTTTAGCCCGTTTGGGGGGTCAAGCCCGGATCGTATGCGGGACGCATACTCAAAGCACGCGGGACGCGTGCGCTCCCCCCCAACTGCTATCCGTCGCCTGTTTGACCGTCTGCTGACCCGACATCGGCTGCGAAGCGAACGGCGGGCTACAACACTACAGCTTCGGCCCAGCAGGCTTGATGGGCGGCATCTGGCCGCTGACTTGTTCATGCGGCCAGCGACACGAACAACCTCCCCCATCCACCTCTGCCTTTGATCCTTCAAAGTCGGAAGTCAGAGCCTCCTCACGTCGGCTGCTACTACAGCTTCGGCGCGGCAGGCTTGATGGAGGGCATCTGGCTGGAGACGATGCCGTAGGCTTTGAACAAGTGTAGTTGCCGACGTGAGGAGGCACAAGAATCCTGACGAAAGAGGTCCTGCTGCGGGGAAAATGTCCGTCGCTCCTTGTTCATGCGGCCAGCGACACGAACAACCTCCCCCATCCCACTCCTCTGCCTTTGATCATTCAAAGTCGGAAGTCAGAGCCTCCTCACGTCGGCTGCTACTAGAGCTTCGGCGCGGCAGGCTTGATGGGGGGCATCTGGCCGCTGACGATGCCGTGGGCCTTGGTGGGGCGTTTGTAGATCTTGTCACCGCAGGCGATGAAGAGTTCGCCGAGGTCATGGCCGGGCAGCGGGGGAAGTGATGCTCCGAGCGTGAACTAGTGCTTGCTCCATTCTTTCTTTTCGTAGTGCTTAAGAAAACCCATGAGGGCCTGTGAATAATAACGACGTGGAATCCCCTCGACTGCCTTGACGAGGTTATTGATGGTTTCATTGAGGTGGTTGAAGCCAGCGCGCTCAAATTCTTCATCGTGAGAAGCGCCAGCCTTCTTTGCGAACGAGAGCGCGTATTCTACCAGCTCTATGGGGGAGCCCTCTGCCCATTCGCCGTCGATTTGGTAATTGTTCTTCTCCGCTTGGTAGATCATCCATTCAGCTTCCGCGCCCGTTCGTTCAAACATGTGTTTGATACCGTTGAACTGGAGCGCCTCTTCTAAAAAGTGTGTCAGGCTGGTAACGGCTGCCAATATCTCCTTCCGATACGCCTTCGCTCTCGGATAATGGGCATCAGTAAACTTTTGAAGCTGGCTCTGATATACTTCACAAAAGTAGTCGTGTCCTCTTTCTGAGCCGATGCCAGGCAAGTTGGATTTCCCTCCCGACAGTTTTTCGTAAAGCTCATTGGGAGGCAGTTCGGCGCACCGTTCTGGTGCCATTTCGGGGTATTTGGAAATGTCCCACTCAGCCACTTCTGCTTGGACGGCTCCTGAGAAGACACTGCTTTCCTTCGCGGTGTAGGTGCCTTTGAGCATCTCTCCTTTGGGGACGTTGGCTTGCGGCAGGGAGTCGGGGCCGGGCGGGTAGTTGTCCTGGGCAATGGATTGAACCGTAGAGAACGCAATGAGCGCTGAGATGAGAAGGAGGGCTCTGATGGGCATGAGGGAATGGCATCGCATAACGGGAGTGACGGCAAGGGGAAAAGAGCGGTTGCGATGATTTCTTGATTTTGTGGAGACTGGCGCGATGTCTCCGCCGCAAGGATCGGCAGGTGCTGACCGTGCTGGCTGCTTATGATGAAGTTTTCCTCATTCTTGACCTTTGTGTTCGGTATCCTAGTGATCATGGGCATCGCCTATATCTTTGTGGAGAAGGCGATGGGGCCTGCGGAGCACTCCAGATTTGATCGGACGGTGCTCCCAGAGAGCACGCTGCCCGCGCTGACGATCGGCTCGCAGGAGCAGTTCCTGGCGCAGTTGGACCGGCTCTATGATGCGGGCGGGGTGCAGGCGGTGAGCGCTTATGTGGAGAAGGAGTTCGCGCCCGGGCGCACACTGATTATTCCTTCCACTTATATGACGGAGCCGGCTCAGCAGTTCGTGTTGTTGGATCGTGAAATCAGACGCTGCAACTCTGAGGGCGCGGTGTTGATCGAGATCTCTCCGATCCTTTCCCGCGTGAATGCGAGCATCCATCCGGGGGATGATGCGGTGCTGCGTGCCTGGTCACGCAATACGCTTCAGCAGCCCTATAATCTGACGGTCTGGTGGGTTCCGCAAAGGGGCAGGTGAGATCAAAACGGGAGCGGCTCTGGCCTGAAGAGCTGGAGGATGGACTCGGCCTGTTTCTCGCTTTCGCTCGGGCCTTCCGCGAGGGTGAAGTAACGGCCTTTGAAGAGGATGCGGGCGTTCTGCGGTAGCTCTGCTTCCATGAAGGGGCCGCCACGGGGACGGGCATCGGGCTGGGGGCTAGGCCGTTGATCGCGGGGCGGTGTTCCAGGAGGTGGCCCGCCCATTCCCATCGTGCCTCTGCCGCCGGTTTGCTGGATGTAGAGGACGTGTTCATACTTCTGCGTGTCGGTATCCGCGACCGTATTTCCGTGGGCGATCTTCGTCTTCAAGGTCCACGCCACCCACCACTCCAGGCCGTGCCGTGCGACGATGAGGGTCTTGGCCGGCTGAGGAATGTATGGCTGGAGTGCGGCCAGTTCCGGCATGGCCTCAGCGGAGATGGTGGTTTGATTCCCCACGGGTGGTGATAGTGCCACGCTGCCGATGATGAATGCGATGATGATCACGGAGGCGATGCCAGTGCTGAGCGTGCTTTCCCAACGGCTCAAAGCGAAGATCAGCAGCACGACAGCGGGCGCATAGGCCATCAAGCCAAAGCGCATTCCGTGATCGAAATCCAACAACGGGGAAACGAGGAACAAGGCCGTCAGCATGGCCGCGATGACGATGGCCCGATCTGCCGCCGTCACGTTCCGCCAATGCCGGATGAGGAGGATCAGGCTCAGCAAGGCGATGCCGTGGATGAGGACGCTTTGACCCATTTGCATCCCGAACATGGCCATTCCACCCGGTGGGCCTCCGCGCATTCCGCTGGGTGGTCCCATCATGCCGCCCGGCCCGCCTTCGTGGCTTTGGAAGAGCTTCAGCGGGGCTGCGATGAGCCCCGTGAAATGCTCCGCACGTTTCGGGTCAAAGCCGAGCTTCACCACGAGGAGCATGGCTGCGAGCAGGGCCACACCGATGCCGAGAACGATGAGCAGTTTGCGCCGGTGCTCCGGCATGAGCGCGAGATAGGCGAGCACGGCCAGCGCGGCAAAGGCTGCCGTGGCCCCGA
The DNA here is from genome assembly GCA_025361865.1 of Phragmitibacter sp. Classification (GTDB taxonomy): domain Bacteria; phylum Verrucomicrobiota; class Verrucomicrobiia; order Verrucomicrobiales; family Verrucomicrobiaceae; genus JANYJH01. The sequence continues at coordinate 17,500 of JANYJH010000383.1, read as the reverse complement.
AGACGCCGATGTGCGTGATGCCTGCGAGCAGCAGCATGACGGCCACCCAAGCCAGCCGCTTCCACGTCATTTCCTGTCCCGCGCGATGAACAGCGAGGATGAAGCCGAGCATCCAGATCATGCCAAAGGCGTTCTTCTGGAAGTCCGCGAGCATCATGAACGTGGAGGCGTTCAGCACGGTGAAGATCGCGACCGCCAGCGCGGGCAGCCAGCCTTTGTCCCGGTCTCCCATCCAGTCACGAGCTAGAAAATAGACGGGAATGGCGGTCAGCGGAGGGAGCAGCGTATCCATCGCCTTGACCGCGAGGGTGATGCAAGCGGCTTCGTCGCCAAGGTGCAGCACCATGAGCAGCTTCGCCACCGCTGCATGGATGTAGAAGAGCAAGGGAAGATCAGGGATACCCGTGCGTCCCGTTTCTAAAATAGCGCGGGCTTGGACGAGGTAATACGCGCCATTGATCTTCGGCATGAACTCCACGCCTGCATAGATGAAGCCACGAACGACCCAGGCGGCGAGCAAGGCGAAGACGAAGGGCCAGAAGAGGCGGCGTGAGTGGGAAATAAGATTCATGGGCAGGCAATCAACAACGAATTTGGGTCTTCATTGAACCAAGCAGACTCAAAAGGTCGCAAAATGAGCTGAACGACGAGGTTTTCGGCTTGGGAATCAAGGTTTCCCCGCGCTCCGTAGAGGTTTTCCGGCGTGGGATCAAGGTTATGGGTGAGAGAATGAGGTATTCTGTCAGGGAACAGAGGTATTCCGCCGCTGACCTGAGGTTTACTGAGGGGGAATCAAGGTATTCCATTATAAATTGAGGTGGTCCGCCGCAGAATCGAGGTTTTCCAAGGCGCAATACCTTGATTGCGCTTCGGAGAACCTTCACGGAGCACTGGAAAACCTCACGCATGAAGCCTCAATCACGCCGCGATCACCATTGGCCAGCACGGAAGCGCCTTCTTTCCTCAACTGAAAACGTATTTCAGGGCGTATTGTCGTTAATATCCGCTATTTTCAGATTCAAACGGAACCCTAAGTAGGTTAATTAACACAAAAACACTCATTTTAAACTTGCTAATCCAGGTCAGAGTGAGATTTTAGCCTCCTAAATCGTAATTTTCAGGAAACACTCTTATGCCACAAGAAAAAATGGACGGCGCTCAGGCGCTCATCAAGACCCTCGACAATCTCGGGATCGAGTATGTCTTCGGTTACTCCGGCGGCGCGGCTTTGCCGATCTTCGACGCTCTCGAAACCGTGAAGACGAACATGAAGTTCGTTCTTGTGCGCCATGAGCAGGGCGCGGTTCACATGGCGGACGGTTATGCGCGGGCCACGGGTAAGCCCGCCGTCGTTCTCGTGACTTCCGGCCCTGGTGCGGGGAATACCGTCACGGGCATCATGACTGCGCAGATGGACTCCGTTCCTATGATCATCCTCACGGGCCAGACGGTTTCCTGGATGCTGGGCAAGGACGCTTTCCAAGAGGCGGACACTTTCAATATCACCGCGCCGGTGGTGAAGCACAGCTACCTCGTGAAGAACACGAATGATCTTCCGCGTTTCGCTCGGGAAGCCTACTACATCGCGACGACAGGCCGCCCCGGTCCGGTCTTGATTGACGTTCCCAAGGACATGAGCCAGGGGCCCTTCACGGGCACGATGGACGAGCCGATGGACCTTCCCGGCTATCACCCCGAAGAGGCGTTCAACATCAACAAGCAATCCGTCGCGGATGCTGCGAAGCTCATCATGGCGGCGAAGCGCCCCGTCATCCTCGCCGGTCAAGGCGCGATGATTGCCCGTGCGGACAAGGAATTGCTCCAGCTTGCGGAGACGCTGAATTGCCCGGTGACTTCGACCTTGCTCGGTAAGGGTGTCTTCCCTGAGACGCACCGCTTGAGCCTCGGCATGATCGGGATGCACGGCACCGCTTACGCGAACAAGGCCATTTGTGAATGCGACTGCATCATCAATATCGGCTCGCGCTTTGATGACCGTATCATCGGCAAGCCCGCGATGTTTGGTCGGAATGCCACCATCGTTCACTTCGACATTGATGAGGCGGAAGCGAACAAGATGATCCAGGCGGATGTCTTCATCAAAGGCGACGCCAAAGCCTCGCTCACCGAGTTACTGCCTTTGATTGGCAAGCTCGACACCGTGGGCTGGAACGAGCACCTCGACGGCTACAAGAAGAAATTCCCACTCGCTTATAAGAAGCAGGGCGGTCTGCGGATGCAGCAGGTCATTGATGAATTCTATGAACTCACCAAGGGTAAGGCCATCATCTGCACAGACGTGGGTCAGCATCAGATGTGGGCCGCGCAGTTCTATAAGAACGATGCCAGCTACCACTGGGTCAGCTCCGGCGGCGCAGGCACCATGGGCTTCGGCTTTCCAGCGGCCATCGGCGCGCAGCTCGGCTGCCCAGATAAGATCGTCGCTTCCATCAGTGGTGATGGCGGCTTCCAGATGACCTTGTTTGAACTGGCCACCGCCGCCTTGCTAAAGCTGCCGATCAAGATCATCGTCCTTAACAACCACTACCTCGGCATGGTGCGTCAGTGGCAGGAACTCTTCTTCGACAACCGCGAGAGCGGCGTGGATCTCATCGGGAATCCTGACTTCGTGAAACTTGCCGGAGCCTACGGAATCAAAGGCTTCCACATCAGCCGTCCCGCTGACGTGGGTCGCATTCTGCAACAAGCGCTCGACTACAATGAAGGCCCCTGCCTCATCGAAGCCGAGTGCATCAAGCATGAGAACGTCTTCCCGATGATTCCTGCGGGCGCGGCGCTGGAGGATATGATCACCGAAGCACCGAAGCATAAAATGGAGAAGCCGAGTGGGTCAACCTAGACTTAGGGTATGGGGAATGAGATCAAAGTTTTGTTGCTGGTTTTTGAAAGCCTCTTCTACTGGCGCACCTGGACTGGAATCATCCCTTCGTTCTTATTGAGTTGTCTTGTCACTTGGTTTCTTCCTGACTCCGTTCCCAAATTATCTGTGATAATCATCTCCACATTCGTTGGTGCGGTCACAGGACTCTGCTGGGCCATGTGGCATGAAATTGAATCCCGTGAATAACAACTTTTACTATCTAATACATCACCATGACATCCCGCATTATTCCTTCCGCCGACATCAAGCCCGCCCCCCAGCCTGACATCACGCATGTCCACACGCTGAGCATGTTCGTCTCGAACAAGCCGGGCGTCCTGGGCCGCATCTGTCAGGTGTTTAGCCGACGAGGATTCAACATTGATTCCCTCGTCGTCTCTCAGGGCCGCGATCCACGCTTCTCCCGCATGACCGTGGGCATCAGCGGGCATCCCGAAGGTCTGCACCAGATCATCATGCAGTGTAATAAGCTCATTGATGTGATCCATTGCTTCGAGCACAACGACAAGGACGCCGTCGTTCGCGAGATGGTCCTGGTGAAGATCAATACACCTGCGGAAAGCCGCACCGAAGTGCTACAAATCGTCGAGCACTTCAACGGCAAGACCGTGGATCTTCAGGAGCACTCCATGATCATCATGCTCGCCGGCAACTCCGAGAAGGTGGACGCTGCCGTGAACCTGCTGGCGAAGTTCGAGATCATCGAAACCGTGCGCACCGGAAAGGTCGTCATGGCTCGTGGCTCGGCGGAGACCTAACCTTAACGCAAGGCTCCGATGCAATACGTTTTGATCATCCACGAAGTCGTGGACTACCCCGCTTGGAAGAAGGTCTTTGACGGCGCTTCTGGTATTCGGCGCGAGGCTGGGGAGCGATCCTATCAGGTTCTCAAGTATCAGAGTGATCCGAATAAGATCGTTCATTTTTCAGCGTGGACTTCGATTGACGATGCGAAACGCTTTTTCGAGTCGCCGAAGCTTGTCCAAATCAGAGCCGAAGCCGGGGTCAAATCACCGGACTTCATCTATCTGGATCAGATCGAAGCAGGCACGCTGTGAGGGCTCTTGCCGCGCAGGGAAAGACTTCGCGTCTGCCCAGCGTATGACTGAAGCGCTCCAACGCCACCTGTGCATGATCTAAGAGTCAGGTGGCTTGAGGCGAATGCCCACCATGTCTGCTTTCGTTTCTTCCATCACAGAACGTGGCTTCCACCTTTCGCGAAGCCTCATCATCCAGGTGCTGTCAGGTTGGATCGCCTTGAGCCTTTCCGCCGCTGAGTCGCCCACATGGGGAACGCTGCGACCCATGCTGGAAGAGCGCTGCTACGACTGCCACGGCGGCATCAAGACCAAGGGCGGCGTGGACTTGAAGAAGCTCGATACGAATCCTTCCGTTCTCAACGAGTATGCCTTGTGGGAGAAAGTCAAAGAGGTGGTCAGCAACGGTGAGATGCCGCCGAAGAAGGAAGAGCCCTTGAAGGCAGGGGAGAAGGCGAGTTTATTGAGTTGGGTCTCGCAGTCGCTGGATCAGGCGGCGAACGTGAATGCGGGCGATCCTGGTCCGGTCACGATGCGTCGTCTGACGAATGCGGAGTATGACTACACACTGCGTGATCTCACCGGCATAGATTATGGTTTGGCTAGGGAGTTTCCGGCAGATGGCGGCGGCGGTGAGGGCTTCTCCAATACCGGTGATGTGCTTTTCGTGAGTCCCGCGCTGCTCAACAAGTATCTCGCCGCAGCGCGCAAGATCACTGAAATGGCTTCCATCCTGCCCGGCACTGGCATTGAGTTTCACGAGCAGCGGATCGGAATGCGCGGCTATGAACAACTCAAGGCTCAAGCCGAGCAATCCCTCTACATCTGGTATCAGCACAAGGCCGAGCCGCATCTGCCCAAGGATGAGGATGACTTGCGCGAGGCGGACTACATGCTCGCGTGCTGGAAGTGGAAGCATCACGAACAAATGGGCGCGGCCTCACTGGAGCAGCTTGCGAAGGACATGAATCTCTCGGCGGCGTTCCTGCAAAACTGGTGGAACCTCTTAAACAATGACCAGCCGAAGTCGCGCTTTCTTGATCTCACACGCGTGCCTTGGCGTGAGCTGCCAGCGCCGGATGCAGCCTCGCCCAAGACTGTGCCTAATGCTGTGACCGCGCAGCTTGGCGAGATTCAGGATCAGCGGAAGATTTGGTATTTCAAAGACCCGAAGAAGCGTGGTTCCGGCCACATCCAGCGCCAGCAGCAGGACGCGGACGGCATTCGCCCCTATGACATCAGCGCCGAGGTGATGGGCCAGAAGGAAGTGCATGTCTGCATCGGCGATGATGGCGATGGCAACAAAGGCGACATCGCGCTCGTGACGCAGTTGCAGGTGCAGATTGGTAAGCAGACGATCCCTTACACCTCTTATCTTCGGAAGCGTGTAAAGGAAGATCGTGAGGCACTGGAGAAACTAAAAGTGCTCGCCGCCGCCCTGAATCCAAAGCCAGTGCTGACGGCTGAGCAGCTCACCAAGCGCATCGCTGAAGCCGAAGCCGTGCTCGCAAAGTTCGGCAAGCATCCGCTGAACACGCCCGTGGATGCGGACACGCTGGCCATAGCCGCACCGCAAGTGATCACGCTGCCGCTGCCTGAAGGCGCGTATCGTTTCAAAGCTACCTGCCGTCTTGATCTCAATCATCCAGACATTGATGCCGCGACGATTCAATGGAAGCTCGCCACAGGAACTCCACCTGATGTGACCAAGATCATGCCCGGCGTGATTACCGTCTGGAAGATCAACTCGACCGCGCATCGTGAGACCATGCGTGATTTCGCGATGATGAAGCAGGCTTTCCCGGACGAATATGTGCGTCGTCTTGAAGAGATTTCCCGCAACGCCCAACGCGGTCCGTCACGGCTCAGTGTTTATTACTTTAGCGATGAGCAGCTTACCACGCTTCTCAGTGCCAAGGAGCAACAAGAGCTGAAGGACATGAAGGCAGACTGGGCCTACCTCGCCCCGCCGAAGCTCAATCCCAAACAGGCCGCCGAAGTGGATCAGCTCATGCGCACGCACTTGCACGACTTCGCGCGCAAGGCCTGGCGTCGCCCCTTGCAGGCTGAAGAAACAGCGAAGCTCGACGCTCTCTATGCGGACGGATTGGCGAAGGAACTCGACCGCGAATCCGCTGCCCGCGAGGTGCTCGTGCTCATCCTCATCTCGCCGAATTTCCTCTTCAAAGCAGAGACCTTGCCCGTGCTCGCCACTGCGCCGTCACCGGGCGCGGATCATCCTTTGTCAGCCACGGAGCTGGCCTCGCGCCTCAGTTATTTCCTCTGGTCGTCCCTTCCTGATGAGGCCTTGCTCAAAGTCGTGGAGGACGGCAACCTCCTGAAACCGGACGTTCTCAATGCGCAGGTGAAGCGCCTGATGAGCGATCCCAAAGCAGAAGCGATGGCGAAGGAGTTCATGGGTCAATGGCTCGCCTTCGATGGTTTTGCCAACCATAATGGAGTAGATGAAAAGAAGTTTCCTCAATTCACTGCTGACCTTCGCAGCGATTTTTACCAAGAGACGGTGAGCTTCTTCACTCACCTCATCCGCGAAGACAGACCGGTGACGGACATCACCACGGGGGACTACACCTTCCTCAATGACCGCCTCGCCACTTTCTACCAAATCGCCGGCGTGCAAGGCTCAGAGTTCCGTCAAGTCAGCGTCTCCACCTCCCATCGCGGTGGCTTACTCGGCATGGGAAGCCTGCTCACGAAGACCTCGCGCCCTCACCGCACCAGCCCCGTGCTGCGTGGGAACTGGCTGCTGCAAACCGTCCTCGGCGTGGTCGTGCCACCTCCACCACCGAACGTTCCCGAACTCAAAGAACACGGCGAGAAACCAGCCACCGTGCGTGATATGCTGGAGCAGCACCGCGCGGATCAGGCGTGCTCCGTCTGCCATGATCGCATTGATCCGCTAGGCTTCGCGCTGGAGAGCTTCGATCCCATCGGACGCTTCCGCACGCAGGATGAGGCGGGCTTGAAGATCGACGACTCCGGTTCGCTGAAGGACGGCACGAAGTTTGCAGGATTGGATGGATTGCGCACTTTCCTCAAATCACGGGACAGCCAGTTCACCGCGCACTTCTGCCGGAAGTTGCTCGGCTATGCCTTGGGCCGTCAGGTATTGCCTACTGATAAGGCTCTGCTCGCGAAGATGCAGGACGAAATGAAAGCCAATGGCCACAAAATTTCTGCTGCCATTCTGACACTCGTAAACAGTCGTCAGTTCCTCAACCGCCGCAACGATCCGCCCATCGCGAGCAATCCCTAATGACCCACTTATGAATGTATCCCGTCGCAAATTCCTCCGTGGCACAGGTATCGCACTCGGCCTGCCTTGGTTTGAATCCGTCTCTTCCTTCGGTGCTGAGTCCATCAAGAACAATACTGCTCCGCGACGCATGGCCATTTGCTTCACCGGCAACGGCGTTAACCCGCATCACTGGGGCGCGACGACCGGCCCCGGCGGCATGGAGTTTCTTCAGTCGTTGAAGCCGCTGGACTCTCTTAAAGACAAAGTGAACGTCTTCAAGGGGCTGTGGAATCCCACGACCGTGCAGGGTCCAGGCGGTCATTATCCGAAGATGAACATCCTCTCTGGTTTGAAGGTGAAACAAACCACCACGGACATCGAAGTCGGCACCACGATGGATCAGATCGTCGCCGAGCATGTGGGCAAGGAAACGCCCGTGGCCAGCCTCGTGCTGGGCACTGAGAAACCAAGCTACAGCACGGATTCCGGCTTCACTTCCATCTACTCCGCCTATATTTCTTGGAGCAGCCCGACCGCGCCTGCGCCTAAAGAAATTTATCCTCAACAGGCTTTCGACCAACTCTTTGACGATGGCAGCAAGCGCAAACGCGACAAGAGCATCCTCGATCTTGTGCTCGGTGATGCCGGTGCGTTGCGCACGAAACTGAGCCGACGCGATACGCAAAAGCTCGATGAATATCTGACTTCCGTGCGTGAGCTCGAACAGCGCGTCGAGCGTGCGGAGAAGATCAGCAAGGCCGAGACGAACGGCAAAGGCTGGCAGCCCACCGTGAAGGTGCCGACGATGCAACGCCCCGGCCCCGGCATTCCCGCCGAAGCGGAAGAGCATCTTCGGCTCATGTTTGACATTATGATTCTGGCCTTTCAAATGGACCGCACGCGCGTGGCCACTTTTATGATGAACAACGACCTATCTGGGATGCGCTTTGCTCATCTGGATGGCATCAGCGGCGGCATCCATGAGCTGTCTCATCACGCAAACGACGCGCATCGTCTGGAGATGTATCAGAAGGTGAATGAGTATCAGGTCAAGCTCTGGGCGGAGGCTCTCGCGAAGATGCAGGCCACGAATGAAGGCGAGCGCAGCCTGCTGGACAACAGCATGATCATGCTCACCTCAAGCCTCTTCGATGGCAATGCGCATGAGTCCACGCAGCTTCCTGTCGTCCTCGCCGGCGGCGGTGGCGGCACCATTAAAGGCGGACGTTACTTCGACTTCAGCAAGGATGAGAACCGCAAGCTTTGCCGCCTGCACATCGCCATGATGGAGCGCATGGGCGTGAAGGTGGATCACTTTGGTGACGCGGAGAATGCGCTTGCGGATCTAGGCTAAGCGCCTCCAGATCAAAGACGGGGTCAATGAATCTCCAGTGGGGGCTTTCATTCGTTGTTGCGAACCCTAATATTATTTTCCAGAAATTGCATTGGATTTATTGGATGTCGTTTTCAACCCCCTGTGTTGGAATTAAATGAAAATATAGAACAAAATAAACTGCAAATACTACTTATGGTGCTACAGAACTAAGATAGTTTTTGTCCGCTCAAGGAAACGCGTCAATCTAAGCCTGTTCGTGCTATGCGTGCTCTATTGGACCAAGTCAATCCATCAGGAGCCAAGCTGAAAGGCAAGGGGTCTGAGGAAAGCAGACCCGACTCATTCCTCGGCGTTATTCCGCCCAGTGTGAATTCGATGTCGGCCTCTTTGAATGAGGACTGCCAATATGGTGGCCATAGCATTCTCGTAAAACATCACGTTCTTGGTGAGCATTCTGCGTCAGTAGATTCCCTCATGGCCGCTCTGAGGGAATACAAATCTTCCGCCTTATGAAGCCGCCCAATGACAATCCTTCCAGCGGTTCTTTCTCCTTAGAAAGCAGCCGTCCCAAGGTGCCGACGCGGATTCTGTGCGTCGAAGATAACGATGGTGATTTTCGGTTATTCCAACTGCATCTCGGTGACTCTCCATTGAAGCCGAGACCTTCTTTGCAAAGAGCCCGCACCTTATCAGAGGCAGCCGAGCTTATCTCATCAGCATCTGACCAGAGCGGCCCGTTTGATCTCATTGTGCTTGATTTGTCCTTACCGGATTCAGCGGGACCAGCCACGTATTTTCGTTTACGGAATCTAGCACCAGAAACCGCTATCGTGATCCTGAGTGGCACCACCGACCACGAACTCTCTCTCGAAATGGTCCAGCATGGCGCACAAGACTATTTGCCAAAGGACACATTATCAGGCGACCTTCTTGGTCGTTCGCTTTTGTATGCACTGGAACGCCAACGCGTGCGCATGGGCATGAAAAAACTTAACGATCAGCTCCAGCGCACGACCTGTGAATTGCAAACAACGCAGATGCATCTCATCCAGGCGGAGAAGCTGGAGTCACTGGGTCGCCTCGCTGCTGGTGTTGCTCACGAGGTAAAGAATCCTCTGGGAGTTCTCCAGATGGGAGTGGATTACTTTAGCAACAAGACCGCTACTCTTGGTGGCAACGCGGAACTGATTCTCGCGAACATGCAGGAGGCCATTACCCGAGCGGATACGATCATCCATGACATGCTTGATTTCTCGCGGTCAGATCAACTGAAGATGAACCTTTGCAATGTGAACGAACTCATGGGCTCCTCACTGCGCATGGTTCACCACGAGCTGCTCAAGAATAAAATAACGATCATCAAGACCCTAGCCACTAATCTCCCGAATGTGCGGGTGGATGGTGCCAAGCTTGAACAGGTTCTGATCAACATCATCATGAACGCGGCGCAAGCCATGCCCTCTGGTGGCCCCCTTCTCGTGAGCACTTTTTCCGCCGAATTCAGTGAATCATCTCATGACGAAGGTTCGCGCGACCTTGAAAGACTGCGAAGTGGTGATGAGGTGATTGTCCTTGAAGTGCGGGATCACGGCTCTGGAATTCCCGAAGAAATCTTGCCCCGTATTTTTGAACCCTTTTTCACCACCAAGCCCACCGGCGAAGGCACTGGGCTGGGCTTGGCAGTGGCGCGTCGTATTGTAGAACTGCACCGTGGTCGCCTCCAAATGACCAATATGACCAGCCCGACTGGCGTTCGCGCACGGATAGTGCTTCAACCCGATTTTTCACTCTCCCCCCAAGCAGCACCCAGCATCCCTCAAGCTGAAGTGCCGACAGTTCAGTTCATCTAACAACCACTGATTATTATGAACAAAAAACGCATCCTAATTGTTGACGATGATATTCCGTTGACCCAGTCCGTGAAGATTAATCTTGAAGAGACTGGCGACTACAATGTCCTCGTTGAGAACCGCTCTGCGAATGCCGTGGCCACCGCGAGAGCTTTCCGGCCGGATCTGGTATTACTTGATTACATCATGCCAGGACTTGATGGAGGTGATGTCTGCACCCGTTTTCGCGATGATCCGTTTCTTCGTGACGTGCCCGTGATCATGATCACCGCGCTGCTCTCCAATGGGGAAATGGGGGCAAATGGCAGCGTCTTCCGTAACGGGCACATCATGGTCGCCAAGCCCATCAAACTGCAAAAACTGAAAAGCTGCATTGAAGAACAGCTCGCCGGTGTCGCTACCTAAAAGAAGGTCTCGTTAGGATCTATGTTGACTCCAGCCGATGGCGTAATCCCGTCCATCGACTGCGTGCCCCGGTTTGCTTAACGGCTAGAGCGAGTGCTTTGCTCTCGCCTACGATGACCACTAATCGCTTTCCACGAGTCACTCCCGTGTAGATGAGGCTGCGCTGAAGCATGACAAAATGAGCCATCGCGAGGGGGATGAGAATGCAGGGAAATTCGCTACCCTGGCTTTTGTGAATCGTTATGGCGTAGGCCAGTTGCAGCTCATCCAGCTCGCCCGGTTCATACTCAACGCGACGCTGGGCATCGTAACTCACGATAAGTTTCAGAGGCTCCGTTTCGATGCTGCTGATGTGACCGATGTCGCCATTGAAGACTTCCTTCTCGTAGTTGTTTCGCGTCTGAATGACCTTATCGCTCACCCGGAAAGTTTGGTTAAAGCGCTCGACTTCAAACTTCATTTCGCTCGGTGGATTGAGCGCGGATTGGAGTGCTGCATTGAAAGCGTGGGTGCCCAGCGCTTGACGATTCATGGGGCAGAGGACCTGAATATCTGCCTTCGGATCAAAGCCATACTTGGCGGGTAAGCGTTCCTTTGCGAGCTGCACGATGGTCTGCATCATATCCTCGCTATTCCCTCGTTCGAGGAAGAAGAAATCAGCATCCGGTGTCGGCTTCAGGTCCGGCATGAGGCCCTGATTAATAGCGTGAGCAGCAGTGATGATTCGACTGGTCGAGGCTTGTCGAAAAATCTCCGCGAGCTTCACCACGGGCACAGCCTCGCTGCCGATCAGATCATTCAAGACGGAGCCCGGACCGACGGAAGGAAGCTGATCCGCATCACCGACGATCAGGAGATGCGCGTCCTTCGGCAAAGCATTCAAGAGCTGCGCCATCAGCGCGGCATCAATCATCGAAGCCTCATCCACGACGAACAGATCACCATCGAGCGGCTTGTGTTGATTACGGCCCCAAATGCCTTCGCCTTGGAACTCCAGCAAGCGATGCAGCGTCTTTGCTTCCAGCCCCGTGCTCTCGCTCAAACGCTGCGCCGCGCGGCCGGTCGGTGCCGCCAGAACGACGCGGATTTTCTTGGCCTGAAGGATAATGAGAATGGTATTGACGATGGTCGTCTTACCCACGCCCGGTCCGCCGGTGATGATGAGCAGGCGTTGTTTCAAGGCTTCCTTCACCGCCTTTTGTTGGCTCTCCGCAAGCTGCTTACCCGTCTTCTCCGCACACCAAGTGATGGCCTTGTCTTCGTCCATTTCAGGATAAGAAGGAGGCTTCACGAGCAACGCCTGAATGCGAGCGACAATCGTTTGCTCCGCTACGAGGAGATGCGGCAGATAGATCATCGTCTCACCAGAGACATTCTCCGGTTTGAGCAATCCATCATTCAACATCCCGTCGAGTTCTGCATGAAGCATAACCGCATTGACCCCGAGAATCTTCTCCGCTTCTTCAAGCAACAACCCTTTCGGCAGGCAGCAGTGGCCGGACTCCGCAGCCTTCTCCAGCGCATACATCAGGCCCGCACGGACACGCTGAGGCGCGTCACTGGCGATCCCCATGTGACCCGCGATTTCATCCGCCGTTTTGAAGCCGACGCCATGAATGTCTGTGGCGAGCCGATAGGGATTCGCTTGCAGCACTTCGAGCGATTCATCCCCGTAAGTCTTATAGATACGCAGCGCCCGCGCCGTGCTGATACCGCGATCATGCAGGAAGATCATGATGTTGTGCAGCGTCTTCTGCTTCATCCATGAGGTGCGGATTTCACGTCGCCGCTTAGCTCCCACGCCTTCGATTTCTTCTAAGCGCGCCGAGGTGTTCTCGATGATGTCGAAGACCTCTTTCCCGAACTTCTCCACGATCCGTTTCGCATACTTCGGCCCGATCCCTTCGATCAAGCCGCTGCCGAGATACCGCGTGAGACCTTCCAAAGATTCCGGTCGTGAAAGCGTGATCGCGCCGGCCTTGAGTTGGCGACCATACTCAGCATTCGCCACCCATTCGCCTGTGGCCTCGATGTTTTCACCCGCGACTACGCGCGGTGCATTGCCAATGACTGTGATGAGCTCGCCACCGCGTTCCGGCTTGACCTTGAGCACGCAGTAGCCTGTCTCCTCCGTGTGAAATGTCACGCGCTCCACGAGCCCGCGCACGGTGGCGGATCGCTTGGGCGCGTGAGACGAACTGGTCATGGAGTTTAATGACATTGATTCGCCGTTCGTCATTCGGATTTACTTCACGGGTCTTCGGGGTATTTTTCGCGCGCATGACCCTCCTCGCCGCACTGCCTACCCTTGAATTCACCTGGATTTATCAAACTGAAGCCTGGATCGCGCTCCTTACACTGGGCGTTTTGGAGATCGTGCTGGGGATTGATAACATCGTCTTCATCAGCATTCTTGTGGACAAGCTCCCGCCTTCGCAACAGTCCAAAGGACGCACCTTGGGCCTTGGTTTGGCCATGCTTACGCGGATCGCCTTACTCTTCTCCATCACCTGGGTCATGGGCTTGAAAGAGTCCCTGTTCACCTTCCAAGGCTTCGATATTTCTGGCAAGGACATCATCCTCATCACAGGCGGTCTCTTCCTCCTCTTCAAAAGCACGCATGAAATCCATGAGAAACTGGAAGGCGAGCACGAAGAGCTTTCTGGTGGCAAAGCAGGTGCGAAAGCGGCTTTCGGAGCTGTGCTCGTGCAGATCGCGCTATTGGACATTGTCTTCTCCTTGGATTCAGTCATCACTGCCGTCGGAATGGCTCAATCCATCACCGTGATGATCATCGCCGTTATTTTAGCGGTGATTTTCATGATGATCTTTAGCGGTGGGGTCGCCGCTTTTATCAACGATCATCCCACTGTGAAAATGCTCGCGTTGAGCTTTCTGATCCTGATCGGCACCGCACTCATTGCTGAGGGGCCGCACTTCCACATTCCCAAAGGCTACGTTTACTTCGCGATGGGCTTCTCCGTGATCGTCGAAATGCTTAACATCCGAGCCCGTAAGAAGCGTCATCTCAAGGCAGATCGTCAGGCTGAATAAGCGCCACTATGCCGCTTTCGGCTGTTGATTAATAATGTCACAAAAGTGAGATAATGACTCACTTGTAGTGATCTACTCCAGTCTGTTTAAATCACCACAACCCTTGTAGTATAAGGGGTTGAAACGCATTGACCACCTTCTGGCACGGCAGTTGCATATGGATTGGGTGTTCCCAAACGAACTTAACCAAACTCAAACTAAAGACCAACCCCATTAAAACTATGAACTGCAATACTGCCCTCAATCGTTCCGCAAACGCTGACAAATGGTTCGCTGTTCCCTTCGCCGGATTTCCTGCGTTTGGACGCTATGCTGAAGAGTCGGTGACCAAGCCCCTCGTGGCTGAAGTCCACGAAGATGTCGCGAACTACTACGCGAGCTTCGAGGTTCCCGGTGTCAAAAAGGACGCGGTGAAGATTGACCTCAACAACCGTCTGCTCACTGTCACGGTGGAGAAGAAGGAAAAGCGTGGTGAGAGCGAATCCAGCTACACCTTGACCCGCTCGATCAGCGTTCCTGACAGCGTGAAGGCGGAAGACATCGGCGCGAAGCTCGAAGACGGCATCCTGACCGTCACCCTGCCGAAAGCTGAAGAGCGTAAACCGCGCGCAATCACGATCGCCTAATCTTGGTCCTAAAGCTACGCCCGCGATGGTTTTCCATCGCGGGCGTTTTTGTTCGTAGTAGCCGACGTGAGGAGGCTCAAACTAAAGACGGAGAATGCTCAATGGGTGAAAAGAGAATCAAGCCCACCTTGTTCGCACCGCTGGCCGCACGAACAAGTGACGACTTTCTCACTTCACGCTTTGAATGTCCTTGGGTAAACTTCAGAGCCTCCTCACGTCGGCGGCTACCTTTACGCCCTCGGATGAGCCCCGTCATAGACCTCTTTCATACGCTGGGTGCTGACGTGCGTGTAAATCTGCGTGGTGCTGAGACTCGCATGACCCAGCAGGGTCTGCACACTGCGGAGGTCGGCTCCATTGTTCAACAGATGCGTCGCGAAGCTGTGCCGGAACTTGTGCGGCGTCACATGAATGGGCATCCCTGAGAGTTTCCAATACTTCTGCACAATATCCGTGATCGCGACTGTGCTCATGCGCTTGCCGACCTTGCTACGGAAAAGCGGGCCGTCATACACGCCGAGCTTGCTTTGATACTTCTGCAAAGCCTTCACTGCGGGACTGCCAATGGGGCACAGGCGTTCCTTGCGGCCCTTGCCCATGACGCGGAGAGTCTCACTGTAAACGTCCACATGCTCCACGTTCAGCCCTTGCAGTTCGCTCATACGAATGCCCGTGCTGTAGAAGAGTTCAAGGATGGCCGCGTCCCGTTCCGCTGCCCAAACCGGGGCCTGCTTCTCTTTCGGCGTAGTCAAAGGCAGATCCAGCATTGTGATGACCTGAGTCAATGTGAGCACGACGGGCAGTTTCTTTTCGGGCTTGGGCAACTGCACTTCCAGCAGGGGATTCTTCGTCCAGCCGCAGCGTCTCGTGAGAAACTTAAAGAACGACCGGAACGCGGCGAAGTGGAGCCGCGTGGTCGCCCGACCCATCTCGGCCTTCATCTGATCGAAGAGGTAGCGTCGGAAGTCATCGGCGGTCAGCGCCTCCCATGAGGTGAAGCTGGAAAGCTTATGTTTCAAGGTTTCCAGCGCATGACGGTAGTTGATGAGTGTGCGCGGCGAGGCGTTGCGCTCGACGTGCATGAACTGAAGAAAGTCTTCTACAAGAAGATCGCGCATCGTAGGAGCGACGGGAATTGCGGATTGCGGATTGCGGATTGCGGATTTCATGAGTCTTCTTTGCGAGGCCGCGCACCTTGCGGTAAGAGAATTTTAATCTGCAATCCGAAATCGACAATCCGCAATCTCTCATGTTAACCAAGCGCATCATCCCCTGCCTCGACGTCAACGCTGGTCGCGTGGTCAAAGGCACCAAATTCCTCAACCTCCGTGATGCGGGCGATCCCGTGGAATGCGCGGTCGTTTACAATGATCAAGGCGCGGATGAACTGGTCTTCCTAGACATCACCGCCTCCTCGGATGAGCGCAAGACGATGGTAGATGTCGTAGCTCGCACAGCGGAGCGTTGTTTCATGCCGCTCACCGTTGGCGGCGGCATCCGCACGGTCGCAGACATGCGGGAGATGTTGCTCGCAGGTGCTGATAAAGTGGGCATCAACACGGCGGCGGTGAAGACGCCCGAGGTCATCGACGAGGCGGCGGCGGCCTTTGGTTGCCAAGCGCTAGTCGTCGCCATTGATGCAAAACGGAACGAGCGCGGTTCATGGACGGTTTACACGCATGGCGGTCGCAATGCCACGGAACTGGACGCCATCGAATGGGCGCAGGAAGTTTGTCGTCGCGGTGCCGGCGAGATCCTGCTAACGAGCATGGACGCAGACGGAACCAAAGCAGGCTATGACATCGCTTTGAACCGCGCGGTGAGTGAAGCCGTGACTATCCCCGTCATCGCTAGTGGCGGGGCTGGGAATCTGGATCACATGGTTCACGTTTTGAATGAAGGCAAAGCAGACGCGGTGCTGGCGGCGAGCATCTTCCACTTCGGTGACTACAAGGTCCGTGATGTGAAGGAATACCTCGCCAAACACGGCCTGCCAGTGCGCTTGTGATGCGGTTATCGCATCCCGTAGCAGCCGACGTGAGGAGGCTCAAACTAAAGACAGAGAATGCTCAATGGGTGAAAAGAGAATCAAACCCACCTTGTTCGCTGCGCTGGCCATACGAACAAGTAACGACCGTATCACTTCTCGCTTTGGAAGTCCTTGGATGAACTTCAGAGCCTCCTCACGTCGGCTGCTACATAGGCATCATCACTCCACCTTCATCACGCCGTTCATCACCTGCCAGTGGCCGGGGAACGTGCAGAGGTAGGGATACTCGCCGGGTTCCTTCGGCGCAATGAAGTGGATGGTGAAGCTGTCGCCAGAGTTGGTCATGTCTGTGTAAACGAGCACGTCACCGGAGTTCGGCACATAGTGACGCAGGAGGCCCTCGGGATCGGCGATGAGCTTATTCGCCAGATCGCCCATCGCCTGAAGCTTGCCACGCTCAACGAGCACGAAATTATGCGGCACCACGTCGGGATTCTTGAACGTCAGGCTGAGTCGCTCACCTGCTTTCACGGTGAGTTGCTTCTGGGCGTATTGCAGACCAAGCGCTGCTTCGAGCGTGATCGCCCGGCCTGGATTCTTGGCCAGAGCCCAAGGGTTCGTCTTGGCCGCTGGAGGCAAGGTCGCGCCCAGTGTCACATTGCGCAGAGGCAGCACTTTCGTCACCGGTTTGTAGCCTGCATAATCCTTGAACGGCTCACCCAGTTTCGTCGCGGTGATATAGATGTCTTGAGCCGTGTTTTGAGTGACGCTGACATGCAGATGGACAGTATTCGCGGGCAGAAGCTGCGGGATTTCGAGGAAGAGCCGCTTGTCATCCAGCACATGAACAGAGGCGATCTCCAAAGGATCATGACCGCGAAGCTCGGGGTGCCGAACGGAGAACTCCGGCGAGCCATAACCGCGACTGTAAAGGTAGTTCCATTCCTGTGCGAAGTGGCTTTCGATCTTGCCTGCAACGTCACGATCCATAGGGTCGGAGAAGGTGATCAGGACGCCGTTATCATGCGTCTCCAGCGCCAC
>JANYJH010000349.1 GCA_025361865.1 Phragmitibacter sp. | reverse complement strand
CTGCGTGAGCAATCCAAGGTGCGCGGCGTGCCGTGGATGCTCGATCAAGTCAAAGCGCTGGGCATCAAAGAAGTCGAACTCGCCGGCACTGGCAGCCTCACCGCTGAGCAGTTCAAAGCCGAAGTGGACTCGCGCGGGCTCAAGGCCGTCAGCAGCCACTTCCCTTACAAGCGCTACAAGGAAGACCTCGACGCCGTCGTGCGCGATGCCAAAACGCTGGGCCTCAAGTATGCCGGTTGCGCTTGGATTGATCACACAGGCGACTTCACTGAGGCCGCGTGCCAGGACGCCATCGCCACGTTCAACCGCGCGGGTGAAGCGCTCGCGAAGGAAGGCATCACCTTCTTCTATCACTGCCACGGCTACGAGTTTCAACCGCATGGCGACAGCACGCTTTTCGATCTGTTGTTGAAGGAAACCAAGCCCGAATTCGTGAGCTATCAGATGGACGTTCTCTGGATCGTCTATCCCGGTCAAGACCCCGTGAAACTCATGAAGAAATATGAAGGCCGTTGGAAGCTCATGCACCTCAAGGACCTCCGCAAAGGCGTGGCGCTCGGTGCCTTGACAGGCCACACCGATCTCATCAACGATGTCACCCTCGGCACCGGCCAGATGGACTGGCCAGCGATCCTCAAGACCGCGCAGGAAGTCGGCATTCAGCATTACTTCATTGAAGACGAATCACCCAGCGTGATGGAGCAGCTTCCGAACAGCTTGAAGTTCATGAAGAGCGTGAAGTGGTAGTCTTTTTAAGACAGGATTGTCACGAGTTTAATGGGGTGAACAGGATCATGAGCGGCGCTGACTAAACGGCGAATGCAGATATTGTTCATCCTTCTTCGCGTATCTTCATCCATCATGAGCCGCCTCGCCCTCACTCTCCTGCTCGCCACTGCCTTACCGCTCTTCGCTGAAAACTGGCCGCAATGGAGAGGGCCGCGCACGGATGGAACCTCTTCTGACACGGGCTTCCCAACGAAGTGTGACGTCAGCGCGGCCACTTGGAAAGTGGAGCTTCCGGGCGCGGGTCATGCCTCGCCGATTGTCTGGGAGGACAAGGTGTTCATCGTTACGGCTATTGCGGAAAACTCAGAACGCGCACTGCTTTGTCTGGATCGAAAGGACGGGCATATGCTCTGGCAGTCCGCTGTGATCAAGTCACCGCTGGAAAAGAAGCACAGCCTGAACAGCCTCGCCTCCAGCACTCCGGCTACCGATGGCGAGCAGATTTACACAGCGTTTCTTGATCTCAATAATACCAAGGCACTGCCGCCGACCACCAGCGGTCATCCCAACGATGGCGGCACGGCGACACTCGGAGAGCCAGTGGTAACAGCGCACGATTTCACCGGAAAGCTGGTCTGGCAAAAACACGTCGGCAAGTTCTCCAGCAAACACGGATTCTGCGCCTCGCCTGTGCTTTACAAGGACAAGGTGATCGTGAATTGCGATCACGATGGCGATGGCTACATTGTCGCGCTTGATCGCAAGGACGGCCATGAACTCTGGCGGATCGAACGTCCCAATAAGACCCGCAGCTACTGCGTCCCCCTCATCCGCGAGCTCGCTGGGAAGATGCAAATGGTGCTCAGCGGGACGCTATGTGTGACCAGCTACAACCCTGATGACGGCAAGCTCATCTGGATGATCGATGGACCGACGGAGCAGTTCGTGGCCTCGCTCGTCTATGGCGAGCGCTCCGGCTACCTCTTCCTCACGGGCGGCTTTCCCGAGCATCATGTGATGGCCATCAAGCCCGATGGCACAGGCAATGTGACGCAGACGCACATCGCCTGGCGCACGAACAAAGGCGCGGCTTACGTCCCCTCACCCATCGTCGAAGGCGACTGGTTTCTCATCGTGTCCGACTCCGGCATTGGCCATTGTTTCGAGGCCAAGACGGGCCGCATTGCTTGGGAGGAGCGTCTTCGCGAGCACCATGCCTCGCTCGTGAGCGCTCAAGGCAACGTCTATTTCGTCAACGACGCAGGCTTGCTCAGAGTCATTAAGCCGGGCGAGAAATACGAACTCTTAGCCGAGAGCGATCTGGGCGAAAAAGTCTTCGCATCTCCTGCGATGAGCAACGGACAGATTTTTGTGCGTGGTGATAAGACGTTGTTCTGCTTCGGTCAGAGTCGCGCTGGCGTAGCCGCTGCTACTCATTGAACATGCCGCCTTCACCCCCACGCTTCCTCATCATCGACGGACACAGCATCATCCATGCGTGGGAGGATCTGCGGAAGCTGCATCTGCGCGGGGCGACGCGTTATCAGGCTCGTGAGGAGCTGCTAAAACGGATGCGATTGCTTCGGGATATGACATCGGAATCTGTGGTCGTGGTCTTTGATGGAACAGGTGATCGCACCACGGATGAACGGGAAACGGATGGAATTCAAATCTTCTACGCTGACTCCGGCCATACGGCGGACACAGTGATCGAACGGCTCACTGCCAAGTATGCGAAGGACTTCGCCATCCGCGTGGTCACCGCAGATCGCATGATCTGGGAGACGATCACCGCTCTTGGCGCGCATTGGTTGTCACCAGATGATCTGCGCTTTGAGCTGGAGAGAGCAGAGCGGGAGATGCGAGGAAAGCTGCGCAAGTAAGATCCTGCTCACTACTTCTCTCCACTACTGCTTCCCACGCGCTTTCGCTTCCTCCCAGGCAAACGGTGCGCGTTGACCTTGAAGCACGTCGTAGATGCTGTGATTGGTCTTGGCCATTTCTTCGAGCATGGGTTTCCAAGGCCGGTCGGTCACGCTGAAGAGGCCGGTATTGGCGCTCTCGCCGCTGTATTTGCTGAACCAGCGACCTGTCACGGATTGATCCACGAGGGTGAACCATTCAATGCCGATCACGAAGCCGAGCGAAGCTGACTGCTCGACATAGTTCCGATACATCAATCCCCTCTCCTGCTGGCTGCGGACCTCGCGACCACCGGCAAGACCGGAGTCGCGCGGTGAGGACCAGAAGAACTCACTGAGGATCATGGGCAGGCCGCCCGTCCAGTCGTGGATTTGCTTCAAGAGTGCTTTGTCCACGTCATAGCTGTAGTAGTTGAAGGACATGACATCGAGATGCTTGCCCGAGATGCGGCAGAGCTGTTCATCCTTGATGGTCACGGGTTGCAGCCTCGTGCCCATGAGCAGGTGATGCGTGTCGTGCTTATGGAAATGGCTACAAACCAGATCAAAGTAGCTCTCCAAGAAGACTCCCACGAAGGCTTTCACATCCTCTGTCGCGGCGGGCGTGCTCACGGCCAGCCCCTTACTGACAAGCTCATCAAAGGACTTCGCTTCCGCCTTCCAGGCCGTGTTGAAGGCTTCCACGGTGCTGTATTTCTGGTGCAGCAACTCGACGAATTTACGCTTGCAGGCATGGGAGCCATCCAGCGAGGGAATCACCTTCGGTAGCTCATCAAAACGGGGCTCGTTCACGAGGAAGTAACCGATGAGCAAAGGATCATCCGCACGCGCAGGCAAGGTTTTCTCAAGCTGTGACACGACCTGTGAGCGCACGGTTTCATCGAAGGGATCAATGACCTCCCAGGCACCGGGGATGCGCTTGATTCCCTCCCATTCATTGAGCGCAAGCGAGAGCACATAAGGGAAGTTCGCTTTCTGCAAGGCGGTGGGCGCTGGTTGGGAAAAGGCTCCCATGGAGTTAAAGCCGAACTTGCGCACGCGCTCGATCATCCGCGCGGCGTAGGTGTCCGGCGTGTAAGGCTCGCCATACTTGCGGATCGTGTTCGCGACATAAAACGAGAAGCAGGTGGGATCGCCCTCACGGAAAGCGGAGGAGAATTCGCCATCGGTCTTCGGCAGCCATTGATAGATGGACTCGCGGCCTTTGATATAGGTGAAGTCATCGCTAGGATTGAAGCCACAGATGCCCGTGTGGAAAAAGGCGTTTCCTTGAGGATCGACGAGCCATGACTTATCCCCCTTCTTCTCGACA
Source organism: Phragmitibacter sp. (assembly GCA_025361865.1). Taxonomy (GTDB): domain Bacteria; phylum Verrucomicrobiota; class Verrucomicrobiia; order Verrucomicrobiales; family Verrucomicrobiaceae; genus JANYJH01. Next base: position 1,194 of record JANYJH010000349.1, on the reverse strand, counting down.
TGGAAGAACCCCGTCTTCTTCAAAGCGAGCTTGCTTCCGCTGTTAAGCTGACCACCGAACGCATCCAGTTCGGGCGTCTTGAGCGATGCCTGATAGGTCTTCTCCGCAGCGACATCCGCCTTGAGTTCTTCAAGGCTTTTCACTTTGTCCGGCCAGTCTTCTGACATCGACTGCCCCAGCTCATCGACTAACTTTTTACCCTCTGCTTTCTGATCCACGGACAAGGTGAACGTCATCTCTTTGATGCCTGCATTGAAAGGTATGACATCCTTCCAGGCGAAGATGCCCCAGTTCCATTCGCGGTTATCCGTGAGCTGTTGATACGAATACTCGGGAACGGACAAGGTGAGGTTCTGCCCCTGTGGATTGGTGATCAGGAACTGCGTCGCGTGCTCCTGATAGAGATGCGGGGTCGCCGGTTTTTCACGCGGGAAGTCACCGCTCTTGTCTCCGATTTTCCATTTACCGCCTTTGCTGTAGGCGAGGTCAATCAACATCACTACGCTGACATTCTTCACTTCATCGCCGATGTGGGCGAACTTAAAAGTCATCCCGCCGGTTCCGCTGAGGGCCAGTTCTACTTCGCCACCGCCTTCATACTTCAGGGAGGCAGCTCCTGCGGAAACCTTGGTTTCCACAAGCTTGTGAACAGGCTTCTGCGTGCCGTCTTGCAACTCAGGATAAGACAGGGTGAATTCACCAAGGCTGCCTGCATCTATGTTGATACCTTTTTCGGTGGCCTTCAGTTCAAGCCCGAGGGAGCGGGTTGAAAGCAAGGCGAGACAGAGCGTGGTGATAAGAAAGGCGTGCTTCATGCGACCGCTTCATAGCCCGCATTTCAGCGGACTCCAGATGATTATTTAGGGAACGTGAGTTGGTGAGTTTCCCTAGCCCCCGATAGAAGATCGTCGCTAGCGGCTTGTTCGTGTGGCTATCGACACGAACAAGGGCTTGGCATCGTTGCCGATGCTTTCACGCTATGAGGATTTGATAAAGTGGTCGGTTCGCAAAGGCCACTGCCCGTAGTAGCAGCCGACGTGAGGAGGCTCGAAATTGATTCAGACATGGGACAACAGCCGAGAAAAATCAGTCACACCTTGTTCGCGATGCTGGCCACGCGAACAAGTAACGATGGTCACGCTACGTGCCTTTGATGTCCTCAGAGGAACTTCAAAGCCTCCTCACGTCGGCTGC
>JANYJH010000240.1 GCA_025361865.1 Phragmitibacter sp. | reverse complement strand
GTTTTGGATTGAGTCGCGCGTCCACTGCCGAAGACAGGTTGGAAGGTGACGCCGTGGATGATGTCGCGGTCGAGCCCGAAGCGCACGGTTTCCCAGAGATGGTGAATGTTGTCGGGAGTGACGGTCATCGCGAGCGTGACGGGCAGGCTGGCGGCGCGGCAGTTCTGGATGGCCCGCTCCCGCATCTCGCGCAGGTCGGCCCCGCGCAGTTCCTTCTGGCCGGCGGGCTGGACGCCGTCGAACTGGAGGTAGAGCTGGAGACCGAGGCCATCGAAGGCTCCGTTAAGCTGCTGGGCGAACTCGGGGTCTTTCGCCAAGAGCACGCCGTTCGTGTTGATGAGCACGAAGTCGATCTTCGGGTGCTGCTTCAGCCAGCGGCAGAGTTCGAGCAGTTGCGGATGGAGCGTGGGCTCACCGCCGCTGAGCTGGAGGATTTCGATGCCGCCCTTCCGGTCGATGACGCCTTGGATGCGGGCCTTGAGTTCATCCAGCGGCACCGCATCCACCTTCGGCCCCGTGCCGATGGGCGAGTCCGCATAGCAAGTGGGGCAGGCGAGGTTGCAGGAGTTGACGATTTCAATGAGCGCGAGGCAGGTGGAGAGCACCTCAAAGGGCTTCTCACCGTGGGCCTCCGCGTTCTTTCCCAGCGTGCCCGCTTCCTTACCATCAGCGGAACAACAGGCACCTCCCGCGCAGCAGCGGTTCGCGTCCTTTCCCATCGCGAGCCAGTAGAAACGGGCGTCCTTCGCCAGGCAAGCGCTGAACTCCCCATGCAGCGCGCAAGTCCGCTCCATGAAGACTTGGTTGTCCCGCTTCACGACCTGCGCTGCGCAAGGAGTCTCACAGACGGGGCAGCGTGAGGTGGTGGTTTTGAGGAGGCTGATGCTGGATGGGATTGAAGCGGTCGTGGCGGTCATGAGATTTCGAGGGGCGATCCGCTGAGAGCTCAGCGGAGTTTTTGAGAAACATAGGCGAGGGTTGAACAACTTGCGAAGCCCCATGCTATGGAGGCGAACACCCCGAAAACGAAGTTCGCAAATACGGTCACGAGAAAGCCATCGCCTGCCTTTGGTGGCGTCTTTGCTGCAAGCCATGCGGAGGCAACTAGGATGACGAGCCCCCAAGCGGGCAGGCCAATGCTGATCATCGCCTGGACCTCGGAGAAAGGGCGATGGAACTGGGATGCGAACAGATTGCCCATCAACGCCGACACAAAAGGCCCGCCAAGGACTGCACCGAGCCAAGCCCACCAAGCGGCGTTCCGACTACGTAATCCGCTCCAGTTCACGGTTGGCCCCTCACTCAATGGAAGTTCAAACTCGCTATCGAGATACAGGCGAAGAAGAACACGGCGGTTCCCACGGCCACGCTGGCCATCATAAAGACCACGGCCAAACCGATGATGCCTCCGACTCCGAGCTTGCGCCGTTGGGCGATGCCGATGGCGAGGATGATGGAGGCGATGAGCTGGCCGAGGACCGTGATGATGAGCATTCCCAGTGCGGTATCGTCATCCAGCGTTTTCGATCCACCTACCAACCAAGGCAGCATGGGCAACAAAGTGGCGGCCACGATCCACGCGATCCAGCGCGTGGTCAGGCTTTGAGGCTGGGGCAGCGGGGGCGGGGTATCGGTGTCACTCATGGCTTTTACGGGTTGAGCACTTGTTGGGCGATCTCCGTCCAGAGTGAGTCAATGTCTGCGGGTCGCCTGGCGGGTTTATTGGCGCGGTGGAACCAGTAGTTCGCGTTGCCTTGATCTCCTTCGATGAGATGGAGCAGGCCGTGAAGCCAGGAGCCCAATGGTGTGGGGATGTCCTGGGCGATGTTATGCGCGGCCTCCCACTGGCCCTTCTTCGCATACCAGAGGGATTGAGCCTCGCCAGATAAACCCGCTGGGGGCTGGTCATCCCGCTGGGCGGAGGCGGCTAGTTCTTCAGCGTTCATGGCGGTGAGCCGTGATTACTGCCACTGCGTGAGCTTGTTCCCGTCCTTATCGGTAAAGCCGCCCGTGGCGATGATGATGAGATCAATGAGCGCCCAGATGCCAAGGCCGCCACAGGTAAGAAGCTGGGCCACGCCGGAGCCGGTCTTGCCGACGTAAAAGCGGTGGATGCCGAGGAAACCCAAGAAGAAGCACAGGAGAAAGGCGGGGAGTATTTTCTTGTCGCTCATGATCTTAAGGGAATGAAGTGGGTCTAGGTGTCGGGAGGCTGAGTGCTGATAGTGGACAATCCTCCGCAAAAGTCACGCGGTATTGTTTAATCCTCAGGCAGGGGTTGGCCCTTGGTTTCTGGGGCGAACGGCAGGACGAGGATGCCGACGATGAAGATGGCGCACATGGTCATGGCGGAGTAGCGCAGGGGCAAAGAAGCATCAGTCGCGGCATAAGAACCGAAGACGCCCTTCGTCAGTAGGGCTGAGGAGAAGCTGCCTGCGGCGGCGGCAAAGCGTCCGAGGTTATAACAGAAGGAGGTGCCGGTGCTGCGGAGTTTACTGGGGAAGAGCTCAGGAAGATAGATGGCAAAACCCGCGAAGAGACTGAGCTGGGCCATGCCCATGAGCGGCATCATCCAGTAAGCATCGTTCGGTGAGGACATCTTCCAATAGACGAGGAAGGTGATGATGAGCGCGGCGGTGAATCCGATGAGGAAGGCCACACGACGGCCCAAACCGGCGGCTACTTTCGTGAAGATCATCATGCCGACAGCGGCTCCGAGCATGTTCAGGAGGTAGGCATTGCTGATGGCGTCATTGACGGCGTTTTTAACCAAGTCAGGAGCCAGAATCTTGTCAAAGTGCGCCTTGAAGACGACCTTCTGAAGATCCACGGCAAACTCGCCAATGGCCCACAATCCGACCACTCCGGTGCTGGCGATCAAAGAGCCGATGATGAGGTTCCGGCGCCATCTCGGATTGGCCAAAAGAGTGGCGTAAGGCGCGAAGATATTACCTTGGGGTAGCAGTCCTTGTTCCTTCAGACGCAACCAGGACTCAGGCTCCTTCAGAGATTTCCGGGTGAAGAGGATCATCACCGCAGGGAAGGCGCCGATGAGGAACATCCAGCGCCAGCCCTCGCCCGCAGCGATGGTTTGATTCGCTTCCAAAGCATCAATGCCTTTCTTGGCAAAGCCCGCCGTGAGATTGCCCACGGTGGAGAGAATTTGCAGCAGGCCGAGCGACTGAACGCGCGCGCCCGAAGGCACCGTCTCAGCGATCAATGCTACCGCAAGCCCGAACACGCCACCGACACCCAGTCCGGTGAGGAAACGGAAGATGGTGAAGTCCAAAGCGGTCTTACTAAAGAAGCTGAAGCCGGTGCAGGCGGAGTAGATGAGGATGGTCACGGTGAGCATCTTCGCCCGGCCATACTTATCTCCCAGCGATCCAAAGATCATGCCACCAATGCCCCAGCCGATGAGGAACCACGCGGTGACTTCTTTACTAAATCCCTGAAGGCCGGGGTCGGTCGGCGGGAGTTTCATGAGGCTGCTCAAAGCGGGCACGCGGGCGAGGGAGAAGAGCCGCTGATCCAGACAGTCAAAGAACCAGGCCGCTGAAGCGACGATGAGCACAAACCAGTGATAGCCGTTCAGGAGTTTCCACCAAGGCTGTGATTGAAGAGAAGGATTCGTCTGACTCATGGGCGGCGAGTTTGGAGGATGTGAGGGAAGATTACAAGATGGTTTTTGAGGTGAAGTAGTTAGGAGTGAGTAGTCAGAATGGGCGGGTAGTCAGTGGCTTGACTTTAGACGTGGCCTTCGTGAAGGAGTTCTGGCTACTCGTTTCTCGCTACTGACTCCTTCATCGCCGCACCCCTGATGATCAAACCCCCTTCTGTAAGCAACCCCGTCCTCGGCCTCGGCGCGGCCACATGGGATCATTTGGTAGTGGTGCCGGACTTTGTGAATGAAGAGGGCGTGACGCGGGCTCTGGCGGACACCCAACAAGGTGGTGGCCCGGTGGCTACGGCGCTTTGCACGCTATCAGCGTTGGGTTCGCGGACGGTATTGCTGGACGCGCAAGGTGATGATGAAACGGGTCAACGCATCCTGCGTGAGCTGCAAATCTTTGGCGTGGACACTCAATACGTCCGTATTCATGTGGGTCATAGCTCAGCGCAGGCTTCCATTCTGGTGAGGCAGCGCGATGGAGCCCGGCACATCTTCTATGTTCCAGCGAGGGTGCCTGAACTGACGGGAGCGGACATTGCTCATGAGTTGGTCCAAGGTTCCGCGCTTCTGCACATTAACGGTCGTCACGAAACGGCGGCTCGACGTGCGGTGGAGATTGCGAAGGAATGCGGCGTGCCTATCTCGTTTGATGGCGGCGCAGGGCGTTATCGTAAGGGGATTCGCGATCTGGTTCTGGCCAGTGACATCCGCATCGTCGCGAAGGAATTTGCGTTGAGATTCGCAGCCACGGATTCCGTGGAGGATGCGGTTGCTTTGCTGCGAAGGGATGAGCCGAGACTCCTCGTGATCACCGATGGAGCCCGAGGTAGCGATGTCTGGTCAAACGATGGCGAATCCTTTCATCAGCCCGCTTTGATCGTGAATGACACTGTGGATACCACGGGCTGCGGGGATGTGTTTCACGGTGCGTTCCTGCATGGCTGGCTGCAAGGATGGCCCTTGCGAGAAACAGCCGTCTTCGCTTCAAAACTCGCCGCAGAAACCGCGCGGGGATTGGGCGGAAGATGCGCTCTCAGAGCAGCTACTCCACTCTGAGGCGGGGCTTCATCTTCTCGTAGCTGCGCTCGCCGATGCCGGGGACGTTCTTAATCTCTTCAATGGTCTTGTAGGGGCGGCCATTGATGATGTCCTGCGCGTGGACCTTGCCCACACCGGGCAGGTATTCGAGTTCGGACGCGGTCGCCGTGTTGAGATTTACGATCATCGTGAGGGGATTATGGGTCATCCGCCACCAAGCAAAGCCGATGATGCTAACGGCCAAAACAAGAATCACGAACGCGAACAAGGCTTTTTGTAATCCACCTCCCTGAGACGAGGAAGCCGTGCGGCGTGTAAAGTTTTCTTCTTTGTAAAAAGTTCCCATGAAGACTTAAGAAAGCGGGCTGTGGTCAGAAGTCCAGCGCAGGAAATATTTTTGCTGGGTTAGAATACTCAGGCCAGAACTTACACCTTCCAGTCAACGTCCACGCGCTGTTCGCGGTTGTTCCGGTCATGGTATTTCACATGGCCGTGCTGCACGCCGTATTCGTGGACGCACTTGGTGACTTTCACGTCGTAGCAGCAGTATTCAGCGATCTCGGCGATCTTGCCCTGCTGCCACCAGCGGATGGCATCGAGGCCATCAGCGATTTTGGTAGCGCCTAAAGTGGCTGTGGCTACGGCGTCCAGCTTGAGCCGATGTCCCAGGCGTTTTTCCAGATCCAGCATGATGTCGAAGCTGATGAGCTGTTCCTGTAATTCGAGCACGGTGTAGGCCATGAGCACGCCGTAGTCGAAGCCGATGTGGTTGAACCCGACGACGAGATCCGCGCGGCGAAGCTGCTCAATGAGCTGCTGCACATCACTCTCAGTGTAGATGTGGTATTGGCCGGTCTTAGTGCTGAAGGTGCAGCCGATGGACATGCCCATCTTATCCTTATGGTTCCAGCCGCCCACGTCATTCGCGGTGCGTTGTGTTTCGAGGTCAAAGTAAACGATGTCTCCCATGATGCTCAGGCACATGGCACATGGCGTTCACTTCGGCAAGTTCTCCATCGCTTTCATCATCTCCATCACCGGCGGAGATAAACTGAAAAGAATGCCCGCGCCCATGAGCATGATCAGGGCGGCGCAGAAGAGCAGGACGAAACGCCAGACTTCCGGTTCTCCATGCTCGACGCGGAGCCCGGTGGATTCATCCCAAGAGGTGGTTTTATGCTGCATGAGGCGGGCCCGTGAGAAGCTCATGGTGAAGAGGCTGAGGAGGGAGAGGCCCATCGCAAAGCCCTTCACATAGACCAGTAGGGATCGTTGCAGCGCTTGCTTATAGGTCGGCAGCGTTCCATCTAGCTGGCACACTTGCACGCGCAGCAGGGATTTGCCCAAGGTGGTGCCCCGTCGGGAAAGCATCCACGCTTCAATGGGCACGAAGAGGAATAAGATGATCGGGTCAAGGGGAGCGCCCTTGAAGTAAAGTCTTACCATCCAGTCCAGCGCGTTCTGCGGGAGGAGCAAACCGAGTATCATCCAGACGGTGATGGTGAACCAGAGGTAGTCCACAATGCGCGCCCAGAAGCGAAGCCAGGGCTGGGGACGATCCAACTCACTGCGGGCGACGAGCCTGGCGGATTCTGCTTTGGCGATGACTTCTTCCGTAATGGGCCAGTAGCCTTCAAACTCCCTCAGTTCCTTGATCGGAGACCAATCCTTCAAGCCCTGCTGCCAGACCAGTTCATCTCCCTTCAGGGTGCCATCCCTGATCAGTCCGATGAGCTCGAACTGGGTATGCGGGCCTGTTTGCTGGCCGCTGATGGAAAGATGGTAGGCCAAAGAAGGTAACCGTTCAGAGACGATAAACGATGCGCGCCTTATCGGGATCGTAGGTGGACATTTCCAGCTTCACCTGATCACCGATGACGAGACGGATGAAGCGCTTGCGCATCTTGCCGGAGATGTGAGCGAGGACTTCGTGACCGTTGCGCAGCTTCACGCGGAACATGGTGCCAGCGAGAACGGCGGAGACGGTGCCTTCAAGTTCGATGGCCTGTTCCTTGTCTTCAGGCATGGCATCAGTGCCATGCGAGCTGTGCCCGCCCGGACCTCCACGACCACGAGGGCCTCCACGCGAACGACCACCGGGGCCGCTGTGACTGCGACGCGGGCCGGCGTTGTGAGGGCCATTACCGCCTTGGGGTGAGTCGTTTCGGTTGTGATTGAATTCGGGCTGCGGCGTCATAGAGAGGATGAAAGTGCCTCTGAACAGCAGCCCTGACAAGGTGAAACTTCCAGTATGGAAAGCAAAGTCAATTCTTGGAATCTAAGGTATGGAACCGTTAGGTAACTCACCTTCTTTCTTACCGTCGGGGAAGACGCGGGCGATGAGACGGTTGCTCTGCATGTAGAGCACGTCCTTGCCCTTTTCTTGGGGTTTGCTCACCGTCATTCGTAAGATGCCCTTGGGAAGGTAGTCCCAGATCTCTTGCGTGCCGTCACGCTTGGAGATGCGGGTGGTGCGGCCATCCTTGTCCATCTCGGTGACCTGCCACATCTTCCCGTCCTCGGTGTAGCTCTCTTTGCGTTGAGCGTTGGGGAAGCGGTGATAGAGGGTGGGTTTCCCAGCCTCGAATTCGCGGATGGCCCGCCCTTGGGTATCATAATCCGTCTCCAGAACGACATTTGGTGCCTTGGCTCCTTTGGGCGTATCTTCGATCTTGCGCACGCGGTCGAAGTTCGCGCCGAGCGCCTTCACTTTATAGATGCGGCGCACCGTGCCATCCCGGAGAGTCAGGGTGGTGACACCCGTGGCGCGGTCTGTGCCGTGGACTTGCTTTTCACCCGTGGCACTGACTCGTTCCAGTCGGGGTTTAGCCAGAGGGTCTTTCGCATTCGCCAGCACAGTGTAGTTCCAGTCATCCGCTTTCACCACGAGGCCGTCCTTTTCATTCCAAATAAAGGTCTGAGCTGCTTTGCCTGAGGGGGTGATCACCAGTCCCCTCTGTTCTGCGGCGGGCAGGCTCG
>JANYJH010000234.1 GCA_025361865.1 Phragmitibacter sp. | reverse complement strand
GATGTCCGGATCAGGATACAACGATGGAGAAGCGTTCGGGCCGTAATCACGGGCCATCAAAGCGGAGGCACTGGATGCAGCGAGCGTGGTGAGGAAGGAGCGACGGGTATTCATGGTGAGACGGAAGTGAGTTCGGTGAGAGGATGAGAAAACGCCGTCTTGAGGTCGAGTCTTTTTGTTTTCGTCCTTGAACTCCAGCGATATTTTCGCGCCTTGTCGCCCGTTCGATCCCTGCTAAATATCACGTCCATTCTTACGCATGATCCTCTTCAAAACCTCCACCGGTCCTGTCCTTGAGCACGAAGGAATTTATTTCAATGTCACTCCGACAGACTGGGACGCCTTGCTGAATCAAGACCGGCTCGCCGCGCATCTTAGCGCGCAGGCCATTGTTGAAAATATGACGGAAGCTCCTGCTGCCTTGCTTGCGCCCATCGGCACCCAAGAAGTCTGGGCCTCCGGCGTCACCTACTTCCGCAGTCGCACCGCCCGTATGGACGAATCCAAAGACGCAGGAGGCGCGGACTTCTATGACAAGGTTTACCACGCGAACCGCCCGGAACTCTTCTTCAAAGCGAACCCGAATCGCGTCGTCGCACCCGGTGGCGTGATGCATCGTCGGAAGGACTCGCAATGGATCGTTCCCGAGCCAGAACTGACCCTCGTGATGAACCATCGCGGTCAAATCATCGGCTACACCTGTGGCAATGATTTGAGCTGTCGCGACATCGAAGGCGAGAACCCTCTCTATCTCCCACAGGCCAAGGTTTTCAAGGGTTGCGCCGCGCTCGGCCCCGGCATCTTGATCGCCGAAGAACCCATCAAACCAGAGACCGTAATCGCCTGTGAAATCGTGCGCGGAACCGAAACAATCTTCTCTGGCCAAACCACGCTATCGCAAATGAAGCGCACTCCTGAAGAACTCGCAGGCTGGCTCTTCAAAGAAGAAAGCTTCCCGTCAGGAGCCTTCCTCATGACCGGCACCGGAGTCGTGCCACCCGATAACTTCTGCCTGCAAACAGGCGATGAGGTGCGCATCAGCATCCAAGGCATTGGCACGCTGGTGAACACGATGGATTGAGCTTTGGCAGAGATCACAGATTCATCAGAATCCTCATCCGATCCTCCACCTCAGCCATTGTCTGCGGTGTCACGGCACCCCAGCGTTTCACCAGCCGTGCTTTGCTCACTGAGCGGATGGCTTCGCACATGATCTCGGATGGGTTTTTCAGGCCACCTTCGGGTGCGTTGATTGGGACATGCCACGGGATTCCACGCATGGTTGAAGTGAGGGGCAGAATCACTACGAGTTCCGCTTTGCTTTGATTGAAAGCACTGACGGAAATGACGAGCACAGGGCGCTTGCCGGACTGTTCCCGGCCCTTCGTCGGATCAAGATCGGCTAGCCAAATCTCGCCCCGTTGCGTTGTGGATACGGAAGCCATGATCAGTCTTCCAAACCGTCTTTCAGCGTGGCATCAAGCGATTCAAGCTCGCGACGGTAACTCTGCCAGGTCTTGGTATCCTTCTGAAGCGCTTCATAAGCTGCGTCCGCCCCTTCCAGAAACTTCTGCCGCCGATAGCTCTCCAGAGCCTGTTCAAGAATGTCTGGCATGGCCGTCTTCGTTTGGCTGACGAGCTGGCTGAGGATGGCGTGACCCTTTGGTGAGATGCGAACCGTGGCGGAAGACATGAAAGAGACTACATGATGATCGTAGATTACGTCAACGGAATTGAATACAATAGCGTATATGTCTGAGCGTGTTCTGAAATAGAGAAGCCTGTTCTTACGTCCTTGACCATTCCCATTAACGACGGAACCTCTCCATCCTCATCCTTTCATCTCATGTCTCTCCACGGCCAATCCATCATCGCAGGCAACGTCATCTCCATCAGCGGGCCGACCTTCCATGTTTCTAACTCAGCGACGGGCGAGCAACTCGCGCCGCCTTTCCAGGAAGCTTCTACTTCTCTCGCAGATGCGGCTTTGCAGGCTGCGGATGAAGCCTTTGATGAGTTCCGCGCGGCTTCCGCAGAACAGCGCGCGACCTTTCTGGAGGCCATCGCTGAAGGCGTTGAAGCGCTGGGGGACGCCCTACTTCAGCGGGCTCACGCCGAGACTGCGCTGCCAATGGCCCGTCTCACGGGCGAACGGGCGCGTGCCTGTGGACAGGCTCGTTTGTTTGCTAAACTCATTCGCGATGGTTCCTGGGTGGAGGCCCGCATTGACCGGGCGCAGCCTGAGCGCCAGCCTTTGCCGAAGCCGGATGTGCGCCGCTACATGGTGCCGCTCGGCCCAGTTGTGGTCTTCGGTGCGAGCAATTTTCCCTTCGCCATTTCGGTCGCAGGCACGGACACCTTGAGCGCTTTGGGCGCGGGTTGCTCAGTCGTGGTCAAAGCGCATCCGGGGCATCCTGGAACCTGTGAAATGATCGCCAACGTGATCGTTGCGGCCTTGGTGAAAACGAAGCTTCCGGCAGGTGCGTTCTCGTTGCTTCACGGCAAGGGAAATGAAATCGGTCTCGCTTTGGTGAACCATCCGCTCACTCAAGCCGTGGCCTTCACCGGCTCATTGCGTGGTGGTCGCGCCTTGTTTGATGCGGCTGTCAGTCGTAAGAATCCCATCCCGTTTTATGGGGAACTCGGCAGCGTGAACCCGGTCTTCTTGTTGCCCGGAGCCCTGAAAGAACGGGCCGCGCAGCTCGCGGAGAACTTCGTCGGTTCGCTCACGATGGGTGTTGGCCAGTTCTGCACGAACCCTGGTCTGGTCTTCGGTTTGCAAGGCGATGACCTGCGCACCTTCCTAGATAAGACAGCGTCATTGGTCAAAGCCGTGCCGCCCACCACCATGCTTCACGGCGGAATTTCTGCCTCGTTCAACAGCGGTCTTGATCGCGTGAGTGGCGTAACGGGCGTGGAGATTCTCGCCAAATCTGAGGCCGTCGCCAAGAGCGAAGCTGCGCAAGCGGTGGCTGCTGTCTATGTCACGGATGCGGCGACTTTTGAAGCGAATGAAGCTCTTCACGAAGAGGTCTTCGGCCCCGCATCCATCGTCACGCGCTGCACCAGTAAAGAACAGTTGGAGCACATCGCGGAGAGCTTTGAAGGCCAGCTCACGGCGTCCATTCATGGCACAGTCGAGGACTTGAAACAACACGCGCGTCTCATCCGCATCCTTGAGCGGAAGGTGGGCCGCATCATCTTCAATGCGTTCGGCACAGGCATCGAAGTCTGCCCTTCCATGCACCACGGCGGGCCGTATCCATCATCCACGCACAGCTTCTTCACGAGCATCGGCACGGCGGCGATCTATCGCTTCGTCCGCCCCGTCTGCTACCAAGGCTTCCCTGATGAATGCTTGCCTGAGCCAATTCAAAACAAGA
>JANYJH010000223.1 GCA_025361865.1 Phragmitibacter sp. | reverse complement strand
CTTGGCAAAGGCGCTGCCCGTGATGGGTTGCAGGCCACTCCAGAACAAGCCGTGATGCACCAGTAGGAGGTCGCAACCACGCTCGATGGCCTGTTGCACTACTGGCAGATGAGCGTCCACCGCTGCCGCGATCTTGGTCACTTCTCCCTTTGCATTTTCAAGCTGGAGGCCGTTGATGGAGTTCGCGTAATCAGGGATTTCCGCAATGCGCAGGAGTTCGTTTGTGGGGGATACCAAGTCGGCGAGCTTCATGTGGCTCAAGTCTCACGCAAAGCCGCAAAGCCGCAAAGTATTCTGTTACTGCGGCTTCGGCTTTACGTGAGAACAGCAAAATCTACTCGCGCACCCGCGTCATCTCGCTAGTCTCAGCGGCCTATGTTACGCGCAGGCATCGTCGGTCTCCCCAACGTCGGAAAATCCACTCTCTTTAATGCGGTCACACGCACCCGAAAAGCGGAGGCGGCGAACTATCCTTTCTGCACCATCGAGCCGAATCAAGGCGTCGTCATCGTGCCCGATGAGCGTCTGGCCGTGCTGAGCAAAATCAGTGGCTCCCAGAAGCTTATCCCGGCGGCCATCGAATTCGTGGACATTGCTGGCCTCGTCAAAGGCGCGAGCAAGGGCGAAGGCCTCGGCAACCAGTTCCTCAGCCACATCCGTGAAGTGGACGCCATCGTTCATGTGGTGCGCTGCTTTGAGAGCGAAGACATCCACCACGTCGATGGCAGCGTCGATCCGATCCGCGACATTGAAGTCATCAATACCGAACTGATTTTCACCGACCTCGAAGCCATCACGAAGCGCAAGGGCCGCGTTGAAAAGGATGCCAAACGGGGCATCAAAGAAGCGCAGGCCGACCTCGCTCTTTGTGAGAAGCTCATCCCTCATTTGGATGATCTCAAGCCCGCCATCACCTGCGATTTGAATGAAGAAGAAACCAAGCTCCTGAAGAGCTATTTCCTTCTCAGTGGCAAGCCCGTCATCTTCGCCTGCAACGTCTCTGAAGATGAGCTCGCTCAAGCCAGCAACGAGCCTGACAAGCACCCGCTCGTCAGCAAAGTGCGCGAATACGTCAGCCACGCCCACAGCGCTTCCGCCGTGGTCATCAGCGCCAATATCGAAAGCGAACTGACGGATCTCACCGAAGAAGAAGCCGCTCAATACTTGAATGATCTCGGCGTGAAGGACAGCGGTTGCTCACGTCTCATCAAGAGCGTTTACGATCTCCTCGGCCTGCAAACCTATCTCACCACTGGCGAGAAAGAAACCCGCGCCTGGACCATCATCAAAGGCATGAAAGCCCCGCAAGCAGCAGGCGTCATTCACGGCGATTTCGAACGCGGCTTCATCGCCGGTGAAATCGTGGCCTACCACGACCTCTCCGAACTCGGCTCCTACGCCAAGTGCCGTGAGAAAGGCAAGCTCCGCATTGAAGGCAAAGAATACGTCATGAAGGACGGCGACGTGGTGGAGTGGCGTTTCAACGTCTAAAGCATTACTTCTTCGCTTTCGGTTTAGCTTTGAACTGGACGCTCGGCAGGCCTTCAAAATGGTCGTCCTGTGTCCAGAGCGTGGCGTTGAATTTCAAGGTGGTCGCATAGATGATGCTATCGGCCATCGCGAGTCTTCTTTCCTTGCTGATGCGAGCGGCCTCAAGGGCGAGGGTTGAATCAAACTCCACCACTCTGCCCAGTTTCATGTGAACGATGACCGTCATGGCATCCTTTTCACCCGACTCCTGAGAGATTTTCTTGAATACTTCATAGAGGCAGATCGTTGGAACGATCAACTCAGAGAGGTTTTCAATCGATGAGGAAAAGAAACCCGCGTTACCTTCATTCCTGGCATATTCAATCCAGGCGCATGAATCAACTAGGTTCATATTCTATCCTCCTGATCCCGCACGATGTTGGAGTCTTTGAGTTTGCCTTTGAGGAAGCCTCGCATTTTTTTTATATCCATTACTGGGATGAATTGGATGGAGCCATCCATGCTGAAAACCTCAAATTTCATGCCCGGTTCCAGCTTGAGCCTTTCGCGAACGGGTTGAGGCACGACGAGTTGATACTTGGAAGAGAGGGTGATCGCACTCATAGGAGCTATCGTTGATTGATTCGTTCAACGATCAAGTAATCGATCTCGCTCGTCAAGGTTCAGACTGTCTGAGCCTCCGTTATCTCATCTGACATAAATCCTGTATTCTCTGGAGAATCACTTGCGTCTTTAATCAGTGCGGCGACACGTTGCCCGTGCTCTGCCTGTCTATGAAAAGAACCCTCTTTCTGGCCGCCCTCGCTTCCTTCACGCTGCCTTTGTTTGCGGCTGACGAAGCTCCTGTTGAAAAACCCAAAGTCCTTGAGGCGCAGCCTGATCCCTGGGAGGGCATTGTGCGCATTGAGGCCTCGTTCCTGATTCCTGACTACCGCACGCCTTGGGAAGCGGGTCGGCCCTCAGCGGGAAGCGGCACCGGTTGGCTGGTGGGGAAGAACCGATTCATCACGAATGCCCACGTCGTGAGCAACAGCACGAAGCTCGTCATCCGTCTCACGAACGACCCTGAGCCTTATGATGCCCACATTGTTCACATCGCGCATGACTGCGATCTGGCGATCATCGAGGCGGACAATCCAAAGCCATTCGAGAAACTGAAACCGCTGGAACTCGGCGGCATTCCCAAGCTCAATACAGAGCTCATCGCCGTGGGTTACCCCGTGGGTGGCGAGCGCATGAGCGTGACGCGCGGTGTCGTCTCACGCATTGACTTCCAGAGCTATTCACACAGCGGGATCGACCAGCATCTGGCCATTCAAGTGGATGCAGCGATCAACCCTGGCAACAGCGGCGGGCCCGTCTTGCAGGAGAATAAAGTCGTGGGCATCGCCTTCCAAGGCTACAGCGGGAGCGTCGCCCAGAACGTGGGTTACATGATTCCCGTGCCTGTCATCGAGCGCTTCCTCGATGACATCAAGGACGGTCACTACGACCACTACATGGACTTGGCCATCAGCCATTTCGCGATTGAAAATCCTGCTCAACTCAAGGCGCTCGGTCTGGAAGACAACGGCATCGGCGTTTACGTGAGCAACGTCCAAAGCGCCGGCGCAGCAGGCGGTGTGCTCCAAGTGGGCGATGTCATTCTCGGCATCGACGGCCATCCCGTTTATCACAACGGCTTGATCAAAGTGGACGATCAGATGATCGATATGAACGAAGCGGTGGAGCGCAAATTCGTGGGTGATAAGCTCTCCATGGACATCTGGCGCGATGCTAAAAAGCAGACCGTTGAAATCACTCTCAAGCGCTTCCTGCCTTACCTGACAATGGGTGAGCAATACAACCAGAAGCCGCGCTACGTCCTTTATGCAGGCCTGTTGTTCCAACCCATGAGCCGCAATCTTATGGAAGCGCACGGCATCCGCGATCCCCTCGTAAACTACGTCTTCGACAACTACCTCAACCGTGAGATCTACAAGGAACGACCTGAAGTCGTCGTGCTCACAGCCGTGCTGCCAGATGAAGTGAACAGCTACCTGCAGAGCTATCAGCACAGCATCGTGGATGAAGTCAACGGCGTGAAGATCAAGACCCTGAAAGACGTGGATGACGCGCTGAAGAAAAACGATGGCGATGGTAAATTCATCATCATCAAGCTGCTCGAAAAGAACCGTCCGCTGGTGCTGAAACGTGAACTGGCTGAGAAGGCCCACCCGCAGATCATGCAGACCTATGACGTGCCCGCCGCTAGCTACCTCGGCGATGAATAACGGCTCCTGTTTCCACGCATACCCTTTTTCAATATCATGAAACCATTTGCTCTCACGCTCACCGCCCTGGCCTTGCTTTGTGGCCTCTCGCTGGGTGAATCAAAGCCCAAAGCCGCGCCGAAAGACGAGGCCACCGAGATCACTGTTCCTATCATTGGAACGGCCAAGAACACCTCATTGATGAAGGTTAATGTCACTTACCAGCCGTGGAATTACCGCATCCCATGGCAGAAGACACCGCCGAGCGCCCGTCGCGGTCTCGGTGTTCTGCTGGATAACAACCGCATTCTCGTCACCGCGCAGATGGTCGGTGATGCCACATTCATCGAGCTCGAACAGGCCGATGGCGGTCGCCGGTTGCCCGCCAAAGTGAAGGCGGTCGATTACGAAGCGAACCTCGCTTTGCTCGAACCCGCGCGTGATCCCGATGGCTTCTTCGCCGGGCTCAAGCCCATCAGCGTGGACACTTCTGTGCGGGTGAATGACGAGCTGCAAACGTGGCAGATCAACCCCACGGGTGAGGTGGACATCACTACGCTCAAGGTGAACAAGGTGAAGACAGCGCACTACGTTCTCGATAGCAGCATGTTCATCGTCTATGAGGCCGTCGGCCTGATCCGCAGCGAGACGAACAGCTTCACGCTGCCGGTCATCAAGAACGGAAAGCTCGTCGGTTTGCTCCTACGCTATGACTCGAAGAATCAAACGACCAGCGTGCTCCCAGGACCCATCATTGAGCACTTCCTGAAGGACGTGGCGGACAATAATTATCAAGGCTTCCCGAGCCTCGGCGTCGAGTATCAACAAACGCTCGATACCCAGTTCCGCGAGTATCTCGGCATGAGCAATCAACAGCACGGCGTCTATATCAGCGCCGTGACCAAGGGCGGTTCAGCGGAGAGCATCGGCGTGAAAGAGGGTGACATCGTGCTGGAGATGAACGGCCAGAAAGTCAATGAACGCGGCGACTACAAAGACCCGCAGTTTGGCACTTTGAACATGAGCCACATCGTGCGCGGCAAGTGCTTCGTCGGCGATGAACTCAAAGTGAAAGTCCTGCGTGAAGGCAAGGAACAGCTCCTCGTCGGCAAGCTTACCCGCAAGAACCCGAAGGACTTCCTTGTCTGGCCCTATCTCTTCGACCGTGGCGGGAACTACCTTGTCATGGGCGGCATGATCTTCCAGGAACTCTCCCTGCCCTACCTCCAGAGCTTCGGCGATGAATGGGAAACCCAAGCTCCACTTCGTCTCGCTTATGTCGCGAAGCATACCGATGACTACGAAAAAGCAGGCCGCAAAAAACTCGTCTATCTCGGAGCCACCTTACCGACCAAGAGCACCCAAGGCTACGAGCGCCTCGGTGGTCTCATCATCACCAAGGTCAACGACAAGGACATCAACGACCTCTCCGACCTGAACAACGCCTTCAAAGATCCGAAGGATGGCATTCACAAGATCGAGTTCGAAGACTTCCCAAAAGTCGTCTATCTCGATGCCCTCACGGCTGAACGCGACAATCTGAAGCTCATCGATGGCGTGTATCACATCGGAAGCTTGAAGAGGATTGAGTAAGAGACGGAAGACGACAAGACGAAAGACACAAGACTCTGAACCACGCAAATCTCCCTCCTTCATCCTCAGCTCTTCTGTCTTGTGTCTTCAAGTCTTCTGTCTTCCTCCCCCGGCTTCATCTTTGACTGGGACGGTGTCATTATCGACTCCCATGCCCAGCACGAGGAAAGCTGGGGCCTGTTATTCCAGGAGCTTGGCCGTCCCATGCCTGAAGGTTTTTTCAAAGCCACGTTCGGGATGCGGAATCAGCAGATCATCCCGATGTGCTTCGACTTTGTGGAAGCTGGCGACCACGCGGAGATTGCCCGTTTGGGCAACCGCAAGGAAGAGCTGTATCGCGAGATCTTGCGCCGCGATGGGATCGAACCCTTGCCCGGTGTCGTGGCTTTGTTGACGGAACTCAAGCAGCTCGGCATCCCGGCCTCCGTGGGCTCATCCACACCGAGATTGAACATCGAGACTATCATGGCAATGACGGGGCTGGCAGATTACTTTCAAGCCATCGTCAGCGCTGAAGATGTGACGATGGGCAAGCCCGACCCGCAGGTGTTCTTGAAGGCGGGTGAGAAGATTCATCGGACGCCAGAGCAATGCCTTGTTTTTGAAGACGCGCATGTCGGCATCGAAGCAGGCAAACGCGCTGGGATGAAGGTCTTGGCCGTGGCGACGACTCATCCGCTGGAGAGTCTGCATCAGGCGGACGCGGCGTTTGAAAATCTGGCTGGCTTGAGCGTGGAGAAGATTCTTGCCGCTGTTGGCACTTCAGTAGCAGCGCGCAATGAAGCGGCTTAAAAGCCACGCTCCGCTATGAATCCGGTGAGCCCACTGAAATCAGCGAGGTATTTCAGGTTCAGCACCACGATGATGCTCGCTGTCACCCAAGCTAAAATCGTAAGCCACAGCGGGCTCACGAACTCGCCCATCTTCTTCCGATTGCTGGTGAACAAAACCAGCGGGATGACCGCAAAGGAGAGCTGGAGACTGAGCACCACCTGACTGAACACCAACAGCTTCGCGGTGCCGCTTTCGCCATAGATCGCGGTGCAGATTACGGCAGGCACGATGGCAATGGCCCGCGTGATGAGTCGGCGCAGCCACGGCGTGAGACGAATATTAAGAAAGCCTTCCATGACGATCTGACCGGCGAGAGTTCCCGTCAGCGTGGAGTTCTGGCCTGAGGCGAGCAAGGCCACAGCAAACAACGTGCTCGCCAGCCCCACGCCGAGCATCGGACTGAGAAGCTGATGCGCGTCCTGAATCTCGGCGACATCATGTTTACCCTGCGCATGGAAAGCCGCCGCGGCCACGATGAGGATGGCGGCGTTGATGAACAAGGCGAACATCAGCGCGAAGCTGGAATCCAGCGTGGCAAATTTGATGGCTTCGCGCTTACCAGCGGAGGTTTGTTCATAGCGTCGGGTCTGCACGATGGAGCTGTGCAGGTAGAGATTGTGCGGCATGACGGTGGCTCCGAGGATGCCGATGGCCACATAGAGCATCTGAGGATTTTTAAGGATCTCGAACGTGGGAACGAAGCCGCCGAGCACCGCTTTGACATCAGGTCGGGAGAAAATGATCTCGGCAATGAAACAGCCGCCAATGGTGAGAATAAGCGTGACGACCAAGGCTTCGACATAGCGGAAGCCTTTGTTTTGCAGGAGCATCACGACCAGCACATCCAGCGCGGTGATGCACACGCCCCAGATGAGGGGAATGCCAAAAAGCAGATTCAGCGCAATCGCCGAACCGATGACCTCCGCAAGGTCACAGGCGCAGATGGCGATCTCACACATGATCCACAACACGAAGGAAACAGGACGCGAATAATGATCCCGACACGCCTGGGCCAAATCCCGTCCGGTCGCGATTCCAAGCCGTGCGCAGAGCGATTGCAACAGGATGGCCATGAAGTTTGAGATCAAGATGACGCTCAGGAGCGTGTAGCCAAACTGGGAACCGCCTGCGAGGTCGGTGGCCCAGTTGCCAGGGTCCATGTATCCGACGGCCACGAGGTAACCAGGTCCTGAGAAGGCCATCATCTTTCGCCAGAAGCCCAGTCCTTTCGGCACGGCAATGGAGCGATGCGACTCAGGGAGACTCGGGGATTCACTGGCCAGACGCCAGCCGGGCTCGGCCGTATTTTCAGATGAAGAGGTCGTCATAAAAAGGATGATGATCAGAAATGAACGGTGATCCCCAAGTCCATTTGCTTCGTCATTCCGATCTTATGCGCCGTGCAAAGGCTCAACAGGATGGACAGCGGGAGTTTCAAAAGAATGAGATGGAATGAATGTTTAGTGAAACTAGCAATGTTAGCCTCGGCTAAAGTTGCGCAGCCTTCTTTTCCGTCAACAAGAAATTTAGCCCAGACTAACTTCGCTGCCTGCGGCTGAACAAATTCATTTCACAAGTGATGATTCACTGCTACGCATCCATCCATGCCTGCCGCTACAAAAGTCCGCTCACCCGCCGTCACCCAGACGCGCGCTGCAGAGGACTATCTGGAGCAGATTCATAATCTCATCGAGGCGAAGGGCTATGCGCGCGTGGTGGATATTGCCCAGAATCTCAGCATCTCGCAGGCGAGTGTGACGAACATGATCCAGAAGCTCGATGCTGAGGGCTATCTGGTTTACGAGCGCTATCGTGGCGTCATCCTCACAGAGAGTGGCCGACGCGTGGGAAAGGCCATTGCAAAGCGCCATGATATTCTGACTCGTTTGCTCACGAGTTTCGGCATTGATAAAGACACCGTGCATAAGGATGTGGAAGGCATGGAGCACCACATCAGCAAGAGCACGCTCAAAGTGCTCACGCTGATCCTTGAGGAGCTGGAGGGTAATGCCGAACTCCTGAAGCGTTTGAAGAAGAAGATGGAGTAGTCGCCCTCCTTGTGTCATTCGACTTGCCTATCCTTGAAATAGACGTGACTACCTCTGCATGAGAGCATTCAAGCAAGGCGTTCATCACCAGCAGCGCTGGCATCAGGCGGCGCTGCTGTTCGTCATCGAGCTGAGTTTGCTAGTTGTCTCTCACGCTCAGTCCTATCGCGAACAAGGTGCAGCGGCACTGCAAAAAGGCGATGCCGCGCAAGGAGTGGCGATGTATGAGAAGGCGCTGGTCACCGCCTTGAAAGCGCTTAAAGAAGACGATCTGGAAGTCGTGATCCGCCGCGCTGAATTGGGGGATGCCTATCTTGCCGCAGGCCGTTGGAACGATGCGATTCAACAGTTTGATTACACTTGGAAACGAGTCCGCTATGAGGCCGAGACCAAGGCCCGATGGCTGGCCGAAGAAGGCGACCTGACCACCACTTATGCTGAGAAACTGGGTCGCTCCTGCCATGCTGCGGCGCGTTATCAGGACGCCCTCATGGTCTTCTCCACCGCCATTCGGGATAGCATTAAGGCGAAGCGAAACGAGGGCGAATTGAACCAATTCTACGCGCTCCAAGCAGATACACTGCTGGTGCTGAAGCGCGTCGATGAAGCCGCTCTATCTATCGAGAAGATCGCCAGCTATACCGAGCGTCGTTTCGTAGATGACGCCCTTTCCCGCGCCCGCATGTGGTCCCGCCTTACAGACCTTTATTTCACCCACGGCCTTTATGACCAAGCGAAGCCGCTCGCCCAGAAGGGACTGGATGACATCAGTAAGGCGCTGAAGCCCGATGACGAAGAGTATGCCACTTATCAGGCGAATCTAGGAGCCATTCTGCTTCACTTGGGTGAGCTTGATGAAGCTGAGAAGCTGCTGGGCGAAGCCCGTAAAACCGTCCTTGCCAAAGCCTCGCCAGAGTCGGTCAAAAGGGTCTCCTACCAACTTCTCACCGCTGAGCTAGCCTTGAAACGAGGGAAGCCCCAAGACGGCCTCATCGAAGTCGATGAAGCCCTAAGAATCTGCAAACTCCACTACGCCGATGAGCACCCTGAAATCGCCAAGTGCTTGAGCGTGAAAGCTGCCTGCTACAAGGAACTGAAGCAGCGCAAGCAAGCCTGGGAAGCAGCAGACGAAGCGCTCTCCATTTTGTTGAAATCACTCGGAAAAGACCACCCGCAGACAGTGGAAGCGAAGTCCTTTTTGGCCTCGCTCAAGTAGGTCTGGAATGGTGGATTGGACATCTTATCCCTCGCCACGCTAGTTATGTGAGACTGCAATTCCACCTTGGAAAATAAAAATGCTGTTTTAATCTGCTTGCCCATTGCCAGCCAGAACCTCTTAGCCAAAGCATTCACTTCTTCATGAAACGACCCATTCCCGGCGGACTCCTTGTGGCAGTGGAAGGCATTGACGGTGCGGGAAAGACCACGGTCGCGGCCACGCTGGCGCAGTGGTGCGGGGAGCGGGGGCTGCTTTGTGCATTGTCCAAGGAACCTACGAGCCTTCAGTGGGGCCAGAAGCTCCGCGAGTCTGCGGCTACGGGTCGGCTGACATTGACGCAGGAGCTGGACCTGTTTCATAAGGATCGGGAGATGCACGCTGCCGAATCCATCAAGCCAGCTTTGGATGAGGGGGCCATCATGATTCTCGATCGCTACTACTGGAGCACGGCGGCTTATCAGGGGGCTCGCGGCGCGAACGTGGAGGAAGTTATTCAGTTCAACGAAAGCACGTTCCCTCAGCCGGACATTATCTTGCTGCTGGATCTGCCCGTGTATGTGGGTCAAGAGCGGATTCGCTGTCGTGGGGATAAACCGAATGAGTTTGAGGAAGGCAAGGCGCTGGATAAGGCGCGCTCCATTTTCTTGAAGCTGACCAGTAGCTCGAAGGTCAAATGCCATCGCATTGATGCGAGCCTGCCTTGGCGGGATGTCTCGAAGGAATGTCTCCGCGTCTTCAAACAGGCAGCGCAGCAGAAGCTCTGGAAGACGGCTGACAAACATGCGCCGCTGACTTCAGAGACGCTGGAGATGTTTGGGGCTTGAGTGCGATGTTGATGGTAGCAGCCGACGTGAGAAGGCTCAAATTTCATCCAAACGAGGGACAATAGAGGTAGCGTAAGTCAATTCCACCTTGTTCACATCGCTGGCCACGCGAACAAGTGACGACCCTCATTTCTCACCAATGGATGTCATGTGATGAAAATCAGAGCCTCCTCATGTCGGCTACTACAAAGCATCAGCCGCCGATGTGAGACATCTCTGCTTTCGGCATGGTGCTTGTCGCCGTGGTGCGCAGCTCGCTGTAACGATCAGTGCGGTTCAACCACTGATGGCGGATGACTTCGGTGATTTTCTGGTCATCGGAATCATCGCGGAGCAACGAACGGAGATCATGCCCGGTGGACGCGAAGAGGCAGGTGTAGAGTTGTCCATCGGATGAGATTCGGGCTCGGGTGCAGCCCGTGCAAAACGGCTGCGTGACCGAGGAGATGAGGCCGATCTCACCACCGCCGTCACGATGTCGGAAGCGTTTGGCCACCTCGCCCGGATAGTTCGCAGCCACGGGCTCCAGCGTGAATTCTTGTTCAATGATGGAGACGATCTCTGCGGCAGAAATGACCTCATCCATGCGCCAGCCGTTCGTGTTCCCCACGTCCATGTATTCGATGAAGCGCAGCACATAATGCGGGGACTGGAAACGGCGCACCATCGGGAGAATCTGGTGATCATTGACCCCGCGTTTCACGACCATGTTGATCTTTACTGGCGCGAACCCAGCTTCCACAGCGGCATCAATCCCGGCCAAGACGCGAGCCACCGGGAAATCCACATCGTTCATGCCGCGGAAGATTTCGTCATCGAGCGCGTCGAGGCTGACCGTGAGCCGCTTCAGTCCCGCAGCCCGCAGAGGCCCAGCGAGAGCCGAGAGGGCCGCGCCATTGGTCGTGAGCGTGAGGTCTTGCAGGCCGTTTATCTCAGACAACGCCCGAATGAGGTCCGGCAGGTTCTTGCGCAACAGCGGCTCCCCGCCCGTCAGCCGCACCTTCTCGACTCCGAGACTGACGAACACGCGAACCAAGCGCGTCATTTCCTCAAACGAGAGGATTTGGTGGCGCGGCAGGAAGACGTAATCGCGACCAAAAACCTCCTTGGGCATACAATACGTGCAGCGGAAGTTGCACCGATCCGTGACTGAAAGACGGAGGTCGCGCAGGGGGCGGTTAAGGGTGTCTAAGGGGCTGCGGCTCAAGGTTTCAGTGTTCAGGTTTCAGAGTTCAGCAATACTAGCTTCATCCTGTGAAGGTTGTATTTAGTTCATACCTGAAACCTGAAACCTGAACACTGAAACCTACTGAAACCTTCAAAACTGCAACTTGCAGCTTGGAGCCATCCACCCCATCATCGCGGCTCTTATGAGCAACAGAAAAGGTATCGTCCTCGCCGGCGGCAGTGGAACCCGGCTGTATCCCCTCACCATCGCGGTGAGCAAGCAGCTCATGCCCGTGTATGACAAGCCGATGATCTACTACCCGCTTTCCGCGCTGTTGCTGGCGGACATCCGGGAGATTCTCATCATTTCCACGCCGCATGATTTGCCGGGCTTCAAGAAGCTGCTAGGGGACGGCTCGCAATGGGGCGTGCGCTTTGAATATGCGGAGCAACCGAAGCCGGAGGGCCTCGCGCAAGCCTTCCACATCGGCGAAGAATTCCTCGCGGGCAGTCCTGCTGCACTGGTGCTGGGGGATAATCTTTTCTACGGCACCCAGTTCCGTAAGGCGATGGAGCGCGCCAGCCATCAGGAGAAAGGAGCGACCATCTTCGGCTACTACACCGCCACGCCGGAGATCTACGGCGTCGTGGAATTCGATAAAGCAGGCAAGGCCATCTCGCTGGAAGAAAAGCCCGTCCAACCGAAGTCCAACTACGCTGTGCCCGGCATCTACTTCTATGACGGTCGCGTCTGCGAACTGGCCCGCACCATCAAGCCCGGCGTGCGTGGGGAGTTGGAAATCACCGATCTGAACCGTCTCTATCTCGAAGCCGGAGAGCTTCAGGTGGAGGTTCTCGGTCGCGGCACCGCGTGGCTGGATACGGGCTCGCCGGATTCGCTTTTGGAAGCGGCAGTGTTTGTGCAGGTCATCCAGCATCGTCAGGGATTGAAAATCGCGTGTCTTGAGGAAATCGCCTACAACAAGCACTGGATCAGCCGCGAGGAATTGCTGGCCACAGCAGAGCGCCTCGGCAAGACGGAGTATGCCGTCTATCTCAAGAAGATGGCGTCCTACGATCACACAACGGCTTCTGAAGGGCCGATTGGCTGAGCATTTGACAGGATGGACAAGATTTCCGAGGGATTCACAGGACTCATTTCTTGTTAATCCTGTCTCCAGAAAATGCTGCTCATGTCCCTTCCTCGCTTTCACCTTCCAGCATCCGAATGGCCAGCGGTTGGTCTGACCGGCGATGAGGCGAAGCATTGTGTGCAGGTGCTTCGGCGAGGGGTGGGGGATAAGATCAGCATCTTTGATGGCGCAGGCGCATCCGCCACAGCGGAGATCATCGCTGCATCAGCGAAGCGGGTGGATTTGAGAGTGCTGGAGACGAGGCAAACGCCACCACCAGCGGTTTCCATCGTGCTGATCCAATCCGTCCCGAAAGGGGCGAATATGGAACTCATCATTGAGAAAGCCGTGGAGCTGGGCGTCAATGCCATCCATCCCGTGCTGACGGAGCGCACGGTAGTGAAACTGGACGCGAAGGAAGCGCTGAAGAAGCAGGAGAAGTGGCAGCGGATCGCCTTGGAAGCCTGCAAACAATGCGGCCAGAACTGGCTGCCGATGGTGCATACGCCAGTGTCCCTGAAGGAGAGTCTTCAGCGCTTGCCCGCCTTTGATTTAAAGCTTGTCGCCGCACTGGAAGACGATGCCCGTCCCCTGAAGGCCATACTCATTGCAAATTCAAAATTCAAAATTCAAAATTCAAAATCAGTAGCCGTGGCCATCGGCCCAGAAGGAGATTTTTCTCTGGCGGAATATGAGGCATTAAGAACCGCAGGCTTTCTTCCTATGTCGCTGGGTTCCATCATCCTACGGGTTGAGACCGCAACGATGTTCTCTCTGAGCATCTTGAGTCACGAGCTTCGTGGCGAGAACGATGCAAAAAACTTCGCATGACGCGGGGACGGGATGCGTTAGTATCTGCGCCGTGCCCGAAACCGACCACCAGCAGGAAAAAGCCGCGCTTGATTGGCTCTACAACACTCAACTCTTCGGGGTGAAGCTGGGGTTGGAGAACATGCGCAAGCTGCTGGGAGAGCTGGATTTGCCCAGGCCAGGCCAGAAGTTCATTCACATCGCTGGCACGAACGGGAAGGGCTCCGTCTCCGCCTTCATTCACAGTTTATTGAAAGCTGCGAAGGTCAATGCGGGCCTCTTCACCTCGCCTCATCTCATCAACTTCCGCGAGCGAATCAAGGATGCCGAACGCATGATCACTCCGGCAGAACTCAGCGCTTTGATTGAGCAGTTGAGACAGAAATGTCAGGGCTGGGAGCCGCATCCGACGTTCTTTGAACTGGCCTTCGCTGCGGCCATGAACTGGTTTAAGCAACGCGAGCGCGATTGGGTCATCTTAGAAACCGGCATGGGCGGCAGGCTGGATGCGACCAACACGATGACGCCTGCAGTGAGCGTCATCACCAGCATCAGCTTCGATCACCAGAATATGCTGGGAAACACGTTGAAGGAAATCGCTTCGGAAAAGGCCGGCATCATTAAGCCCGGCGTGCCCATCGTCACCCTCCGGCAGCGCCCCGATGTCATGCAGGTGCTCACGCAAACAGCGCGTGAACGAGGGGCCCCGCTGACCATCGTCACCACGCCTCATCGCGGCTACCAGCTCGGTTTGTATGGCCAGCATCAGATGTGGAATGCCGCGCTGGCCGTCACCGCGCTGAAAGTCGCAGGCTTCAAGATGACAGATCATATCCTGCGGGATGGCTTGCTCAAAGTGGACTGGCCCGCGCGGTTCCAGCGCTTGGAGAGTGGCCGCCTCATCATTGATGGAGCGCACAATCCTGATGCGGCTGAGACGCTGGTGCGCACTTGGCATCAGGCATTCCCCGGTGAGAAAGCCTCCATCATCTTCGGCGGCGTCACCTCGAAAGATCTCATCACGACGATGCGCGCGCTGCAACCCATCGCCGCGCGCTGGCACTTCGCCACGTTCCAAAGCCCCCGCGCCGTCCCGCCAGAGCAGTTGAAGGAAGCCATGAACACGACGTTCGGCAGCACCGTGAAATGCGAAGTCCACGCAGACATCGCTTCCGCATTGGTGGCTGCAAAGAAAAGCCCAGAGCGTGTTCTCGTGGTCGGCTCGCTCTACCTCGCGGGTGAGATGCTCGCGCACCTTCGCGGCGAGTCCGCGCAGTTCCAGAGCAGCGCGCAGTGAGCTGAAAGCTCAAGGCATCAGCCAACGGTCGTAGTTTCATAGGCTTGAACCTTGACCCTAGAACCTTATCACGCATTGATCTCTTCCTATGTCCAAGAAGCCAAAAGCCGCCGCCAAGAAATCTGATCTCCATCGTAAGCACAGTTCCGTCGTCGTGGACGGTGTGGAGCGCGCCGCCAGCCGCGCGATGCTGCACGCCGTGGGCTTCAAGCGCGAGGACTTCAAGAAGAATAAGATCGGCATCGCCAGCACCTGGAGCATGGTCACGCCGTGCAACATGCACATTGATCGTCTGGCCAAAGAAGCCGCGAAGGGCGTGGATGCCGCTGGTGGAAAGAGCGTCATCTTCAACACCATCACCATCTCTGACGGCATCAGCATGGGCACGGAAGGGATGAAATATTCCCTCGTGTCACGCGAAGTCATCGCGGACTCCATTGAAACCGTCGTCGGTTGCGAAGGCATGGACGGCTACGTCGCCATCGGTGGCTGTGACAAGAACATGCCCGGCTGCATCATGGTCATGGGCCGCATGAACCGCCCAAGCGTGTTCGTTTATGGCGGCACCATTCTCCCTGGCTGCGTGGGGCCGGAGAAGAAGGACGCGGACATCGTCACCGTCTTTGAAGCCGTCGGCAAACACGCGAACAAGCAGATCACAGATAAGGAACTCATCGACATCGAAGAGCACGCCATCCCTGGTGAAGGCTCCTGCGGCGGCATGTATACCGCGAACACCATGGCCAGCGCCATCGAAGCGCTGGGCATGTCCTTGCCCAATTCCGGTGCGCAATCCGCCGTGTCGAGCGAGAAAATGATGGACTGCTTCGACGCCGGTGCCGCCGTGGTGAACATGATCAAACGCGGCATCACGCCCCGCGACATCATGACGAAGGAATCCTTCGAGAACGCCATCACGCTCATCATCACACTTGGTGGTTCGACCAATGCGGTGCTGCATTTGATCGCTGCCGCGCACAGCACCGGCATCAAGCTCGGTATTGAAGACTTCACCCGCATCGGCAAGAAAACGCCCGTGCTCGCTGACCTCCGTCCGAGCGGCAAATACTTCATGAACGACCTCGTGAAAATCGGCGGCACCGTGCCGCTGATGCGCTTGCTCATTGAAGAAGGCCTCATGCATGGCGACTGCCTCACCGTCACGGGCAAGACGATGAAGGAGAACATGAAGAACTCCAAGATCGTGTGGCCGAAGAACCAGACCATCGTGCGCCCGCTGAGCGAGCCCATCAAGAAGGACAGCCACCTCGTCATCTTCAAAGGCAACCTCTGCCCTGATGGCGCCGTGGGCAAAATCACCGGTAAAGAAGGCCTCAAGTTCGACGGCAAAGCCATCGTCTTCGAGTCCGAAGAAGCCGCGCTGCAAGCCATCCTCAACGACAAGGTCAAGAAAGGCCACGTCGTCGTCGTGCGCATGGAAGGACCGAAGGGCGGCCCCGGAATGCGCGAGATGCTCTCCCCCACCAGTGCCATCATGGGCAAGGGCCTAGGCAAAGACGTCGCCTTCATCACCGACGGTCGCTTCAGCGGCGGCAGCCACGGCTTCGTCGTCGGCCATGTCACACCGGAAGCCTTCGTGGGCGGACCGATTGCCGTCATCAAGAACGGCGACCCCATCATCATCGACGCCGAGAAACGCGTCATCACCCTCGGCATCCCCGACAAGAAATTGAAAGCCCGCCTCGCCAAGTGGAAGCAACCGAAGCCCCGCTATACAAGAGGTGTGCTAGCGAAGTATGCGAAGCTCACGAGCGATGCGAGCCACGGGGCGGTGACGGATTTGGGGTTGTGATCAAAAGTTCCCAAATTGGGAACTTTAAGCTTGCTTTGACCGAGTTTATCTGCGACACATCATGCGTGTTATCGCTATCAAGACCTTAAAGGACTTCTGGGAGACGCACGCTGATGCTGAGCAGCCACTGAAGGCGTGGTTTCATGAGGCTAAGGCTGCGGACTGGAAGTCGTTTCAGAACATCAAATCACGTTTCAACTCTGCTGATGTGATTCCCGGCAATCGCGTCGTGTTCGACGTTAAAGGAAACCGCTATCGGCTCATCGTCCAGATTCACTACAACACAGGCATCGTTTTCATTCGTTTCATCGGCACTCACGCCGAATACAACAAGATCAATGCTGCCACTATCTGAACCCATGAAACCTAAGGTCATTAAAACCGAGGCTGAATACCAAGCAGCACTGTCTTGGGTGGAGTCCCTTATGGATGCCGTGCCGGGTTCGACTGAGGAAGCTGATCTAGAATTGTGGTCGTTGTTGGTTGAGAATTATGAAAGCGAACACTTTTCAATGGATGCGCCTGACCCAGTAGAGGCGATCCGGTTTCGCATGGAGCAGCAGGGTTTGCGTCCTGTGGACATGGTGCCCTTCTTTAAAAGCAAGAGCCGTGTCTCCGAAGTGTTGAGCCATAAACGAGCACTAACGCTGGCCATGATTCGGGCACTATCCGTAGAGCTTCGGATTCCAGCCGAGGTGCTTGTTCGAGAGCCGAGAAAGGTATGACCCCTGTCAAAAAGTGAGCAAGCTTCTTGCGATCACTCCTTCCTCTGTGGAAATTCCAGCGGCCCCTGTCCGGCTCTGGCCCGCATGGCATTGATGGCTCGCAAGACGCCGGGCAGACGGATCATCCACAGTTCAAAGACGCGCTTGCCGGGGAAGTTCAGCATCATGATCCCGATGAGGATGGTCAGCAGTCCCTGACCCGGTAGGAAGAGCATCGCGATGCCTGCCGCGATCAACAGCACGCCGAGGACGTTCTTTAGGATCAGCCCCGACCAGCGCAACAGGGGATGCCGCCCCGCTAGCGTCTCGTCTTTATCGCGTTGCGGCATGAAATAATCTTCACCCATTTTCACGCAGAGCATGGGGATGAGGAGGAGCGAGCCGACAAAGGTCACGACGGAGAAGATGCCTAGCCAGACGAGGAATTGTTGATTGTGAAGGAGGGAGGTCAGCATGGAGCGAGACTGGATAATAGAGGTCTGGGACACACGACACAGAACCCGTTTTATTTAACGATTGACGCCTTGCCCCGTGTAACGCACCTTCGCGCCCCTTTTTCAGAACACGAACCACGAAATAACATGGCAGCAAAAATCTACACAGACAGCGAAGCAAGCCTCGACGCCCTCAAAGGCAAGACCTGCTGCGTCATCGGCTTCGGCTCACAAGGTCACGCCCACGCCCTCAACCTTAAAGAGAGCGGCTTGAACGTCATCGTGGGTCTTTACCCCACTTCCAAATCCCGCGCCGTCGCTGAAGAGCGTGGATTCAAGGTGCTCGACACCGCCGAAGCCGTGAAGGCTGCGGACGTGATCATGGTCGCCGTGCCAGACACCGTCATCCCGAAAGTTTACAACGCGGACATCGCTCCGAACCTGACCGAAGGCAAAACGCTGCTCTTCAGCCACGGCTTCGCGATCCACTTCAAAACCATCGTTCCACCGACCGCCGTGGACGTTATCATGGTCGCTCCTAAGGGCCCTGGTCACCTCGTCCGTCGTCAATACACGGAAGGCAAAGGCGTTCCGACCTTGATCGCCATCTATCAGGACAAGAGCGGTCACGCCAAGGAAACCGCGCTCGCATGGGCGAAGGGCATCGGCGGCACCCGCGGTGGTGTGTTTGAAACGACCTTCAAGGAAGAAACCGAAACCGATCTCTTCGGTGAGCAGGTCGTCCTTTGCGGCGGCACCACGGCTTTGGTCAAGGCAGGCTTCGAGACGCTGGTGGAAGCCGGTTATCAGCCTGAGATGGCCTACTTCGAGTGCTTGCATGAACTGAAGCTCATCGTGGACTTGATGTTTGAAGCCGGCATCGCTGGCATGAGATTCTCCATCTCCGAAACCGCTGAATACGGCGATGTTTCCGTTGGCCCGAAGATCATCGACGCTCATGTGAAAGAGAACATGAAGGCCGCTCTGACCCGCATCCAAAACGGCGAGTTCGCGAAGGAGTGGACCGACGAATACAACGCCGGCCAGCCCAACTTCGACCGTCTCCGTAAGGAAGGTGCCGCCCACCAGATCGAAGAAGTCGGCGGTCGTCTCCGCAGCCTCATGAGCTGGGTCAAGAAGCGCGAAATCGGCGGTTCCCAGGCCAGCTACGAGTAGGTCTTGCAGGTTCTACTTTGAATACTTCAAACGCGGCGGGGAAACCTGCCGCGTTTTTTTAGGTTCATTCAACGCCCTCGAACACCTCATCCAGGGTCATGCTGAAACCGAGGGATTTAAATTCAAGGACACCATCGGTGACGGTGACAGGCTTGTCCCAGTCTGTGCCTTGACGGAAAAAGAAGACCTCGCGGTTTTCAGGATCAGGACGCACAACGATGTATTCTTCAAGCGACTTGATACGCTGATAGGCGAAAAACTTCTCGACGAGATCCTTGTTCTCATCCGTGGAGAGAACTTCGATGATCAGCTTCGGGTTCTTACGGAAGTGATCATTCTTGTCCTTGGGATCACATGTCACCATGATGTCAGGATAGTAGAACAGATCTTTCTCCCGCACTTCAAGGCGGAGTTTCATGCCGTCTTTAAAGATCTTGCAGGGCTTGCCGCGCAGATGACGATGAAGGGCTGATGCGATGTTCATTGCCACATCTTCGTGACTCGCGCTTGCGCCCGCCATTGCGAAAACCCGACCATCGAAATACTCGTGACGCACCTCACTAAGAATCTCCCCTTCGAAGTATTCCTTCACCGTGATGCGGTCATTCAATACAAGTGCAAGTGCGGCTCCCATGATTTGATGCGCTCCAAAGCGCAGCACGAGCGTAACACGACATAACCGCCACGACAAGGACACGCTTCACCGCGTGCCACTTGGTTTGACAAACAACACACCCACCGTTTCATTCTCATCATGTCAAACTTCCCCACCATGATTTCCCAGCCCTCCGGCCCATCCAATTTCATCATCCCCACGGTCATCGAGACTGAAGGCCGCATGGAGCGCGCCTACGACATCTATTCGCGTCTGTTGAAGGACCGCATCATCTTCATCGGCACGCCGATTGACGATCAAGTGGCCGCCATCGTCATCGCGCAGTTGTTGTTCCTCCAGATGCAAGATCCGAAGAAGGACATCAACATCTACATCAATTCCCCCGGCGGCTCCGTCACGGCTGGGCTCGCCATTTACGACACCATGCAATTCGTCACCTGCGACGTAAACACCTACTGCATGGGGATCGCCGCCAGCATGGGCGCCGTGCTCCTGACCGCAGGCACCAAAGGCAAGCGTTACGCGCTGCCGAACTCCCACATCATGATTCACCAAGTCAGCGGCGGAGCCCAAGGCACTGCCAGCGACGTGGAGCGCACCGTAGAGTTCATGTATAACCTGAAGCGTCGCTTGAACAAGATCCTTTCCCACCACACCGGCAAGACCGTGGAAGAGGTGGAGCGTGATGCAGACCGCGACAACTACATGACCGCTGAAGCCGCCGCTGCCTATGGCTTGGTGGATCGCGTGTTGGAGAATAAGAAGGACTTCACGCCCGTGGTGATCGACGCTCCGAAGACGGAGTAGTCAGCACAATGAAGAGAACGTGATACAGGCAGCTTGCCTGTGCAGTGAAGGGAAACAGGCTGGCAGCCTGTATCACGTTCTTTAACTCGCAAGTTCGCTGAGATTCAGTTCTGCCAGCGAAGCGTGCTTCCGCCAGGCTCCCGCAAAATCGAGATGCTGCGTGATCGCACCGGGCACGACGACGCAGCGCATTCCCGCTACTTTGGCCGCACGCAGGCCATTGAGAGAATCTTCGAGCACGAGGCTGTGCTCAGGCATCGTGGCGATCTTCTCCGCAGCATGAAGAAACAGACTCGGATCAGGCTTGGCCTTGCCCGTGTCGTCCAGTGTCGTCACTTGGGCAAAAGAACCCCGCAAGTCCAGATGCTCCAGCCAGTGCTCCACCCACCAACGCGGTGAACTGCTGGCGACCGCGCAGGGCAGGCCGAGATTGCTCGCTTGTTGCAAAAGATCGCGCACGCCGGGAAGCGCATCATAAGTGGTGAGCAGCTTCATCACGCGCTCGCGGCGCATCGTGTGGATCGGCTCCCAGTCGAGCTTGCGGCCCACATGGTTTTCCAGATCAACCTGCGGATCATAGTGACCAAAATCACTGCCAACGCATTGCGCCCAAGTCTCCATCGTAAGCGTTGCGCCGTGGTCTGCATAGATTTCACGCCACGCCTCATAAGTGGCTGTTTCGGTATCCATGATGAGGCCGTCGAAATCGAAGATGACAGCGCGGATGGGTTCGTGACTCATGGGCATTACGCGAGCAACTTCTCCAATGCCTCCACGCTCGTGACGGGCGCTTGGCAGGTTTGGTTCCGACACACATAAGCCGCCGCTTTGTCGCCCACCGGCTTCATGCCAGCGATGGCTTCGTTCTTCTGCGAGAGGTAGCTCTGGCCTTCGCCACCATCGGCGTGAAGCAGGACGGCATGAGGTAGGAACTTCTGCCGCGCGGTTTTGGCGAGCGCTTCAAAGCCTGCTTCGCCCTTCGTGCCGGCGAGCACGATTTCCATGTTTCCATGCGTCTGGAAATCAAAGGCCGTGATCATCACGGGCACGCTGAACGGTGACTTCTCCATGCTTTTGCCGAAGAGCTTGATGACCTTAGCGGCCTGCGCCTTGAGATCGTCACGACCAAGCATCGCAGCGAGTCGCAGCAGGTTCAGCGCGGACACAGAATTCGGTGAAGGCTCTGCACCATCATAGTCTTCTTTCACGCTGAGCACGGAGTTGGGAATGGATTGATTCACGCTGAAGTAGCCGCCGTGTTCCTTGTCCCAGTAGGCGTTGTCGAACTCCGCCTGAAGCTGTGCGGCCCATTGCAGCCACTTCAGATCAAAGCCCGCTTCGTAGAGATCCAGCAGGCCTTGAATAAGCAAGGCGTAGTCTGCGGCGAAGGCTTGGACATTCGAGACACCTTCCCGCCAGCTTCGGCGCAAGCCTTTGCCCGGAGTGGTGCAGAGCCGGTCATGCAAGAACTGCGCGGCTTCGTTCGCCACGGTAAGTGAGTCCGCATCGTTCAAGACCGCAGCGGCTTTCGCCAAGCCAGAGATCATGAGGCCGTTCCAGGCAGCGAGCACTTTGTCATCCAGATGCGGGCGAGGCCGCTTCGCACGGGCCTCAAACAAGGTCTTCCGACCACGGGCGAGAATGTCCTCTACCTTGGCGTCTTCGAGCTTGAAGTATTCCGCCGTCTTCTTCACTGAGAACGCTCGGAATAACGTATTCAAGCCTTTCAGTTCTTCATGCGGATCGCTCTCAGGACGGGCGTTTCCATCTCGCCGTGCGCCATAGGCATAGCGGAAGATGCCGCCTTCTTCTTTGCCGAGAAGCTCATCTATCTCGCTGGCCTTCCACACGTAGAACGCGCCTTCCGTCTTCTTCGTTGAGGCAGCTTCCGCGAGGCTGTCAGCATCTTCAGCGGAGAAGAAAGCGCCCTCAGGATGACGCATGTCGCGCTTCACATAAGCGATGGTGTGGCGGGCGATGTCCGCGAAGAATTCAAGGCCTGTGTTCTGATAACCTTCGAGGTAAGCGACGATGAGCTGGCCCTGATCATAGAGCATTTTTTCATAATGCGGAATGTGCCAGTAAGCGTCCACGGAGTAACGATGGAAGCCGCCTCCGAGATGATCTCTCATGCCGCCGTGAGCCATGCTGATCAGCGTCTTCTGGCTCATCTCCGCACTCCAGTTCGCTTCGGCTTCGGACGTGCCTTTGAGCCATTGCCGCAAACGCCAGAGCAACGACAAGGTGACGGGACGCGGGAACTTGGGTGAGTTACTGAAGCCGCCTTCATGGTAATCAAACGCGCCGGAGATGGCGTCATAAGCGGTGCGGCCCACGGTTTCAAAGACCACCTCGTGCTGCTGTTGTTCATCGTTCAGAATGGACTGGAGCTTCTCGATGGACTGTGAACTGCGGGCGATGACGTTGTCTTTGTCCTCGGCCCAGACGCGGTTGATCTCGCCGAGTAATTTCTTGAAACCCATGCGTCCGCCTTTGTCTTCGGGCGGATAATACGTGCCGCCAAAGAACGGCTTCAGCTCCGGCGTGAGCCAGACATTCATGGGCCAGCCGCCGCCGTGATTCGTGGCCTGCACATAGGTCATGTAAGTGAGGTCAACGTCTGGCCGCTCTTCGCGGTCCACCTTGATGCTCACGAAGTGCTCATTAAGAATGGCCGCGACTTCCTCGCTCTCAAACGATTCGTGCTCCATGACATGGCACCAGTGGCAAGTGGAGTAACCCACGGAGAGGAAGATCGGCTTCTGTTCCTTGCGCGCCTGGGCAAAAGCTTCTTCACTCCAAGGCAGCCAGTTCACTGGATTGTGCGCGTGCTGGAGGAGATAAGGCGATTTCTCGTGGATGAGGGCGTTGGTGTGCTCGGACATGATCTATTAACGAATACGGTGGAACGGAAGAAGCGGCAAGTGCGCTTCCTCGTTCATCATCTTATGAAAACGACTCCTTGCGGGATTGCTTGCTATTTCTGGGGGAGCGCGCGCGTCCCGCGTGCCGTGTTCGGCGTCCCGCCGAACACTGAGGAGAGGGTTTCAAGGCATCAGCAGGAGCCTGTCAGGGCATGAGTGTCTTAGGCGGGACGCCGAACACGGCACGCGGGACGCGCGCGCTCCCCTCGATCTCGTCTGGCAGGGGTTCTTGTTCCCAGAGGGGGCTTGTTTCCAGTTCATCAGGCTTGTGACAGAGTTTCCACGACCCACCTCACGTTCTGCCTCCACCCGAGTTCCACAGTTACTTCTTCATCAGCGCTTCAATCTCATCCGCTTCAATTGGCACGTCGGCCATGAGGTCCACGTTGCCGTTCTTGGTGATGAGGTAGTTGTTCTCAAGGCGCACGCCGAGGTTTTCTTCGGGGATGTAAATGCCGGGTTCGATGGTGAAGACCATGCCAGTTTCCACCTTGCGCCAAGTGTTGCCCACGTCATGAACGTCGAGGCCGAGATGGTGGCTGGTGCCGTGCATGAAGTATTTTTTGTAGGCTGGTTTATCGGGATCTTTTTCTAGGGCTTCTTTGATTTCCTTCTTCGTGATGAGCTTCAGTTTGAGCAGCTCATCTTGCATGTGCTCGCCGACTTTCTCCTGATATTCTTTGAGCAGGATGCCGGGCTTGAGGAGCTTCCGAGCGGCTTTCAAGACGGTCAATACGGAGTCATAGACGGCGCGTTGACGCTTGGTGAAATGACCGTTCACGGGCACGGTGCGCGTGAGGTCGGCATTGTAGTTCGCGTAACGAGCGCCGAAGTCCATGAGCACGAGTTCGCCGTCTTCGCACTCGGAATGGTTCTCGATGTAATGGAGCACGCAGGCATTGTGACCGCTGCCGATGATGGGCGTATAGGCGTGGCCTTGGGCTCCGCTGCGGATGAATTCGTGGATCACTTCTGCTTCGATCTCATACTCCATGACGCCCGGTTTGATGAAGCCGAGCACGCGACGAAAAGCGGCGTCCGTGATGTTGATGGCGTGTTGAATGATCTCGACCTCACGCGGTGCTTTGACGATGCGCACATCATGCAGCAAAGGCGCGAGCCTCTCGTAGCGATGCAGCGGGAACTCACGCTGGCAACGGCTGATGAAGCGCTGATCGCGCGTCTCCACTTCCACGGTGGCGCGGGTGTGTTCGTTCGTGTTGAGGAAGACAGATTTCGCCTGGCACATGGTGCTGCGGAAGAGCAGCTCAAAGCCACTCAGCCAGTGAATGGATTTCAAGGGAATGCCGGTGCGTTCAGCGGCCTGTTCCTTGGTCAGTTTATCGCCTTCCCAGATGGCGATGGTCTCGCTCGTTTCCCGTAAGAAGAGCATCTCCCGCATCTTCGGGTCAGGAGCATCAGGGAAGAGCACTAGGATCGTCTCTTCCTGATCCACGCCGCTGAGGTAGAAGAGGTCGCTGTTTTGGATGAAGGGCAGGGTGCCATCCGCATTGATGGGAAGGATATCGTTAGCCTGAAGAATGACTATCGCGCCATCTGGCAAAAGTTTGCGCAAGCGGTCACGGGACTCCGTGAAGAGTGAGGAGGGAAGGGGAGAGTAGCGCATGGATGGGGAAGTTTGCGGTGGTTGGCGTTAGTTGAGCAGTAGTTTAAAACAACCGCAAACCATAGCTCAACCACTGTTCAACGATTGCCAGCTTTTAAGCGGTCTGCTTTGATCCAAGTTTCGACATCCTTCACGAAAACTTCAGCAGGCAACGCATAGTTCGTCACACGATCGACACGGGCGATGTTGAAGCCGATGGCCCTGCCTTCGAGATCATAGAGCGCGCTGCCCATGTCCTCGGGACTGAGCGGCAGATCGTGCTGAAGGACATCAGGGAAGTTATCCGTGCGCATGGAAGTGCCATGATTGGCGAAGTCGTCCGCGCCAAGCTGGACGCGGCTTCGGCTGGCGAGCTGGACTTCGCAGTCCGCTGGTTTTCCCTCGCGTTCGTAGTGAATTTTGACCGTGTCGCCGGGCCTAAATTTTGACAGGAGGCGCTTTACGGATTCGATGTTCTTCACGGACTGATCGTTGATGGCCAGCAGGACATCATCAGCGAGCAGCCCGGCTTTTTGAGCGGGGCTTTCCTCAGACACGCGGGTGATGAGAACACCGCGATTGTCATCGGTCTTGCCCATCGTCACGCCGATCACTGCGCCCGAATTCGGGATCATGCGGCGCTTCGCACTGAACACGCCGAGCCGCATTTCTTGGTGATGCAGCGAGTAAGCGCAGAGCCACTGCGCGGGTTGCAGCGAGGTCGCGGGTTTCCATTGCGTGAAGGGCAAACCAGCGCGCTCGATCTTGAGCAGCGTGAGGTCGTATTTATCATCACGCTTCACCTCACGAAGATCAGCCTGCGTGCCATCGCTGAGAAATGCCTTGGCCTTTTTAAGCTCTGTGAACTCGCTCGCCACGGTCAAAACATAGCCGTCGGGTGAGACGATCACGCCGCCGATGCCCGCTCCCTCAGCCTTCAGACCAAGGCGCACCGTGCGGGCGAGGGCGTGGCTTTGCACCGCAGAGATCGCTTTGAGCGTATCCGCGCCATTCGTGCGGCGTTCATCAGGAAGGTTGTTCTCAGCCAGCCCTGGATGGACAGCCAGAAGCATGGCGAGCGCGCATGGCCCAAAAGATTTATGAGTCAATCTCATTCCTTCGGCTTCCGGCCCAGTTTCACTTCCACCACGCGCTGGCCTTGCACGCTTTTGATAAGCAACGTGACGATCTCCCCGACGGTGTGACCGCGAACGAACTCCGAGAAATCCGTGGGCGCGGCGAAGGTCTGGTTGTTCGCTTTCACGATCACCTCGCCTTCCTTCAAGCCAGCACTCAAGGCCGGCGAAGCAGGCGCGATGGCTCCTATGCGCAGCCCTTCATTCCCTCCCTGCGTGCTCAGGCCGAGCCAGCCGCCGCTGCCTTGCTCCCAAACATGGATCGTTTCATTATGCATCATAGCGTCCCAAGAGCGGAGAAATGGAGCCATGCTCACATGCAGATTTTGATCGCGCCCCGTCCAGATCATGCTGTTGATGCCGATGACCTCGCCCGCCAGATTGAACAAGCCGCCGCCGGAGTCGCCGCCCATCATCACGCAGTCGCTCTGGAGCATGTTGGAGCTGACTTTGACGAGTTTACCGATCCTAACGACCGAGCCGCGTGCTTTGTCGAAACCTCCTGGATGACCGAGGTCAAAGCACCAGTCACCAAGGCCCAGCCCGCGTGGTTCCTTGTTCATCGGCGCGTAAGGCCAGGTCTTCGCTGGCGCGGGAAGCTGGATCAGCGCGGCGTCAGTGGTGGTGTCGAGGCCGAGCGAAGTCGCCTCCACGGACTTCCCGTCAGACAGAATGATTTTGACCTTTTTCTTCGCGCCGCCCGTAACGTGCGCGGCGGTCAGGATGAGGCCGGAGGGATTGATGATCACACCGCTGGCGGTCGCGCCATTGCATTCGATGGCGACCACGGCCTGTCTGGCGCGAATCAAGGCGGACTGCACCTGCGTTTGCACCGCGATCAAGTCCTGAGTCGTCGCGTCGGCGGCTGACGAAGCCGAAGCCATGAGCAAGCAAGCGGCAGCGAGGAATCGTGGATGGATCACTGAGGACACAGTTCCGAAGTCTAAGCCGCTGCGGGATTTATTCAAAAGTAATTCGCGAGATGCGCACTTGTGCCAGCGCCCACATTGGCTATGACTGAGTTCATGGTGAGATCGTTCCTTTTACCCGTCAGCGCTGGCCTGCTCTTTGCAGTGCTTGCCACTTCCTGCTCCATGTTCAGTTCCAAGCCCGTAGCCGCGCACACGGTGCCGACGGTATCGCAGGAGTTCGATCCTGATTCCGGCACTTGGAAGCCCACGACGAAAGTCGTCGTGCCACCGCCCTCAGAGCCGAACGCGACTTTGATTGCGGAGGAAGAAAAGGCCCGCGCTGACAACAGCCTCACCCACAAGGTGGGTCGCGCCGTGAAGGCTCCACTCTCTTGGTTGCCTTGGCACAAGGAAGCCGCGCCCGCTCAATAAGCGCGCTTCTGATTCGACAACGCCCTATCTTTCGGCTATTTCTGCATTAGCCGAAATAGCCGCCATGCCTGATCTACCCCCCATCGCCCGCAAGTTCATTCTCCACTGGGGAGAGATGGGGGCGCGCTGGGGAATCAACCGCACCGTGGCCCAGATTCACGCGCTGCTCTACCTCTCGGAACGTCCCCTGCACGCTGAGGAAATCTGTGAGACGCTGGACTTGGCCCGCTCGAATGTCAGCGTGGCCGTGAAGGAACTCCAAGGCTGGGGCATCGTGAAGATCACGCATCTTCAGGGCGACAGCCGGAATCACTTCGAGAGCATGAAGGATGTCTATGAGATGTTCCGAGTCATCACGAACGAGCGGAAACGCCGTGAGGTGGACCCGACGCTGAAGCTGATCAACGACTGCCTTCAGGACGGTGGTAAGCCGAAGGCCAGCGAGGCTTATGTCCGCGAGCGCTTGGAGTCCATGAAGGAATTCTTTGATCTCGCCGTGAACTTCTCCGCGCAAGTGGATAAAGTGAGCACTCCCGCGCTCGTCAAAGCGGCGAAGATGGGAGACAAAGCGCTGAGGCTGCTGGGGCTAAGCTAAAGCTGGCTCTCTTACGCAGATCGCCGCGTTTTGCTTAGAACATTAGGGCACCTCTGGAAACCTCACGCGACGCTTTCATTGGTCTGAAACATGAGGCAAAGGGAAGCATGAAACGCTATCGCAAGACCGAACGCGGAGGAGGGCTCTTCAGCGCCATCGAGCACGAGCAGGCCGTGGCCGCCAA
>JANYJH010000222.1 GCA_025361865.1 Phragmitibacter sp. | reverse complement strand
GGATGTTCCTCAAGCGCCTGCCGCACGAGGTAGCGCTCAAACTCGCGCTCATAAGCCGCGCCGATGCGGATAGGTTTTCCATCGCGGGTGGATGGGCCCATCGGCTCGTTGAGTGAGGGGTGGGCCATGCTGATGAGAGCTGCTAACGCCTTCGCCTCTTTTGTTAGGTGAGGCTCCAATTGGCGGATCATTTCTGCGCGCACTTCAGGGTCGGCATCGTTCCCCATGAGCATCACGTAACTATCTGGGGCAGTTTTGGCAGAACGTCCGAGCACACTCACGGCTTCACGGCGGATGTTGCGGTCTTGGTCTTCCAGTAGGCTTTTAACGGTCTTTACGTCTGCTATTCCAAGTCCTTCCAGAGTCCACAATGCTTGCACTCGCCTGGCCGTCTTCGCCTTGTTATCATTGATGATCGCTTTGAGATTTGGTGCCAGATCAATGAGCTTCCGATCCACAATCGCCTGCCACGCGAGGTGGCTTTGCTTGATGTTATCGGAACCGAGCAGTGCCAACAGCTCCTCCGGCGCGCACTTGGTCATATCTGGCATCTTCTCCAAAGGCTGATCCTTGTGCTTCACGCGCCAGATGCGGCCACGGGTCTTATCGCGGTCGGGATGGTTGCGGGGGACTTCGTTGTGGCTGATGATTTTGTTATACCAGTCCACGATGTAGAGCGCGCCATCGGGGCCGAAGTGCATCCCTACAGGGCGGAACATGGGGTCGGTGGTTTCGAGGAAGTCAGGCTGCAATTCCAAGGCATAGCGCGGGCCGTCGTGCTTGATCTTGATGATCTGAATCTTCCGCGTGATCGGATTGGCCACATACATGGTGAGGTCGTTGGTAGTCCCGCCTTTAGGCGGCTCAGTATTTTGATTTCCGCCTGAAGGTGGGACTACAAACGGTGATTCGAACCTGCTGCCTTTGTTCGCGAGCGAGAGGCCGCTCAAGCCGGTGCCGCCCATGCGGAAGGTCGCGAGGCCTGGGAACTCCGGCGCATAGCTCTTGAACAAACGATCTGCGCAGCCGGGATAGTTCCCGCCGATGTGGAACGGCATGACGGGATAGCCGTAGTCGTTCGCTTCCTGAATGAACATCTCGCCCTCGCCAGTGACCTCGAAGCCCCAGATGTTGCAGGGGCCGGTGCAGAGCGGTTCGAACTGCGAGCCATCAGGCCGGAAGCGGGCCATGCGAGTGCTGGGAAAGTCCGTCTCCACACCGGTGCTGGTCTTGACCTTACCTTTATTGAAAGCGCCTTGAGCGCCCCAAATCCAACTGCCGGGCATCCGCGTGAACTGATGCATGAAGAGGTGGGCGTCCTGCACGCCGAAGCCCGTGAGGATGGTGGTCACTTTATCGGCTTTGCCATCGCCATCCGTGTCTTCACGGAACTCGATGTTCTCGCCGTGCTGGACATAGACGCCGTTGCCGTAAGGCAGGATGCCGAGCGTCTGCGCGAGGCCGTCCGCGAAGATACTTGGCTGCTTAGCGCCAACCTCCCACACTAGCACTTTGTCCTTGCTGTGAGCGGCGTAGAGCGCCTTCGCGGCTTCCATATTTTCATTGCCATCGACGGGATACTCCAGCGCGGTCATGCTCCACATGCGGCCCTTTTGATCCCAATCCACAGTGACGAATTTACCAATACCCTCGCTCTCCGCCGCGACGAGTTCGATCTCAAATCCTTCGGGCAGCTTGAAGGTCTTCTGCTCTTCTTCGGGCGTCTTTGGTATAGCATCGTTCACGTTGTAAGTGATGTCCCTCTGGGATTTTGGATTTTGGATGGTGGGTTTTGGATTGGCTGAAAGCTTCGCTCTTTGGCCTTCAACACCCCCGAGAGATTTCCAAGTTGGCGCAGCCTGTGTGGCAGGAAGTTCTTCAATGGACACATCCTTCACCTGCACCGTCGTGTTGCCGCCGCCGTGGACCTGGAAGCCGATGATGCCATCACTGGCGATGTCCGCATCTGCCTCCGTGTAGTCGAGGCCTTGGACGCCGTTGATCCAAGTCTGGATGCGCTTGCCATCCGCCTTGATGACGTAGTCGTTCCAATCCCAAAGCTTGATCACGGGGCGTAGCGCGGCCATGTCTGATTTCATCATCAGTCGGTTGCGCCGCCCTTCGTCATAGATCGCCGCATACCATTCGGGCTCGCCGTAGTCGCATTGATAACCGCAGACTTCGTGGCCGGTGGGATTGCGGTTCGTGCGGATCTGAACGCCGCTGTTGATGAGGCCGGTGGCCGGATCGCCCGTGAGCTTGATCTTCAGATGCAGGACGAAGTTCGAGTAAGAACCCTTCGTGCAGAGGAAGTCGTTGTAGGGAATCTTATTGCCATCGCCGCCAGTGAGACAGCCGTCCTTCACGGCCCACAGATTGGGTGAAGGCGACTCCCAACCGTCGAGCGATTTCCCATCGAAGAGGGACTTGGCCTTGTCAGAACGAGGCGGTGCGGGAACGGCGAAGGCGAGGCCGAGTGATAGGGCGAGGAGTGCAGCAGAGAAGAGGAGTCGGGATGGTTTCATGCGAGAGGTGGAAAGGAGACATCAACAAACGCAGCTCAGGGAGCGGTTTACATGTCATAAATGCACCTGTGCATCGCTGGGTGTTGGGTGCCCTGGGAGCGCCGTCCGTCCCGGCGGCGTTTCTATGGTGCCAATCAACCCTAAGCCTTTACGAAGTTCACTCTAGGGCACCTCTGGAAACCTCACGCGACGCTTTCATTGGTCTGAAACATGAGGCAAAGGGAAGCATGAAACGCTATCGCAAGACCGAACGCGGAGGAGGGCTCTTCAGCGCCATCGAGCACGAGCAGGCCGTGGCCGCCAA
>JANYJH010000196.1 GCA_025361865.1 Phragmitibacter sp. | reverse complement strand
GCCTCAAGCTGGACGAAATAAATGATGTTCTCATTCGCGCCAGCATCAGGATTGAGCTGAAGGTCGATGCCCTTGACCTTCAGGAAGCTGCCGATGGTCATGTCCAGCTTGTCCGCCTTGAGGCTGAAGTTGCCGAGGTTGGCTCCGGAAGGTAGGAAGTTGTTCGCCGGATTAAGGACGAGGTTCATGTCGAAGCTGCCCGAGACACCAAACTTATCGGCATCAGGGCCGTCGGTGATGTTCAAGGAGAAGGCTCCTACTTTCAATGTGGCGGTCTCCACGCCAATGGTCACCTTAACGGTGAGAATGATTTTACCTGAGTCTGCGCCTGAACCAAGGCTCACACCGAAATCACCCAAGGTAATATTGGGGTTCGTCAAAGTGAGGGGTCCGAGTGTGATGGATTTCGGAGGAGCACGTGAGCCATTGGTTGAGGAATTGGTGGCGGAAGAACCTACCAAAGCATCTGTGGAACCGACGGAAGAAGAGTTGCCCGAGGAAGACTGACGGCTTGGCAGAATGTCGAAGGTGGTCGGCACGAGCTTGTCGAGCTTGAAGCCGTCCGCGCCGCCGTAATGGAACTGGCCATCACCCGCGATGGTGACCATCACTCGGCCATCGACGATGAGGCTGATGCCAAGGTCCGTGAAGGCCACCGTGGTCAGCGTGGTGCCTGCGGACATACCGCGAGTGATGTTGAAGGAGCCGTTCAGCGCCACCGTTCCGCCGATCAGGATTTGCCCTTGATTAATGATGACCTGCTGGACGCCATCGGAGTAAAGCACGCCGCCAATGGTGACCGCTGATGGGAAAGACTTATAGGTGACAGAACCAGCGGTGAGCTTCAGCAAGGAGCCGAACTCCAGCGTGGCATCGCTGATCGTCGTGATGCTTTCACCATTCGGTCCGGCTGGCTGGCTGGTGTAGCTACCACGGATGAGGATGTCACCGATTCTGATCTCGGCATCCAGCAGAGCGATGCTGTTGAAGGCCGCGCCGTTCTTGAAGATTTCCGTGGCACTGAAGACCACTGGCACGCTGGAGGCCTGCACCTTGACGATTTCATTCACTGCGCCGGTGGTGGTGTTGCGGCGGAGCTTCACTGTTGCTTGAGCGCTGATGGAGCCACCGACTTTCAGGTAGCCCGTGGTCGAAGCTTCAATCGCATAACCGAGCGAAGCCCCTGTGGAAGCGCGACGGAAGAGCACGAGACCCAGCGTTCCATTGGTCAGACCGTATTCGTTGCTGCCACCGCTGCCGGAGACATTGGCTGCACCGATCTTGATCTTCGTGGTGTCGCTCGCGACATCGGTGCTTCGGCTGAAGGCAAAGTCACCTGACACCGTGATGAAGCTAGCCAAGGTGATCGAAGCATGGCCGCCGAGGTAGATGAACGGATTGGCCGATGAACCGGATTCAACCACCAACGGAGCGCTGAGTGAGCCGATGGTCACGGCGGAATTGATCGCCGCGCCGGTGCTGTTGTAACGCACTGTGAGATCAGTGACGCTGAGTTGAAT
This sequence comes from Phragmitibacter sp., assembly GCA_025361865.1. Classification (GTDB taxonomy): domain Bacteria; phylum Verrucomicrobiota; class Verrucomicrobiia; order Verrucomicrobiales; family Verrucomicrobiaceae; genus JANYJH01. Next base: position 4,362 of record JANYJH010000196.1, on the reverse strand, counting down.
GATACCGGAAAGATCCTCAGGCAGCGTGAGGAACGGAGTGCCCGTGGCCTGCAAGGCGAAGCCGCCACCTGATTTGATCAATAAGGCGAGCGAGGCGTTGTTGATGCCTGCACTGAATCCGGCGGCGCTGAGCGTGGCGCTGGCATTGGCTGCAACCACCGCGATGTCTCCACCCTGCTTCGTGAAACCGAAATCGCCCTGAAGCGTGACGAAGTCCGTGATCGTAGCGCGGAAACCAGTGACGGTAACGGCGATGGTATTAGCAGTGACATTGACTGGCGCACTGACGGAGCCAATCGTCACGCTCGTGTTTACCGCAGTCGAGGTGTTGTTATAAAGCACGCTGACCGATGTCGCGGTGACGGTGGCGAAGCTGCCGGGAAGCACGAGCTTCGGTGTGCCGCTGGCTTGCAGGATCGTGCCGCCATCAGCCTTGATGATGAGGCCCAACTTAGCTCCGGTGACGCCCACTTCTACGCCACCTGCGGTCAACGTGGCGCTGGCTCCGGCCACAGCAATCTGAAGATCAGTGCCGCTCTTTTGGAAACCGAAGTCGCCCGACAGAGTGACGAAGTCGAGGATCGTGGCATTGAAGCCGGTGACGAAAATCGCCGTCGTGTTGTTGGCGACATTGGTGATCGGTGCGGAGATGCTACCGATGGTGACCGTCGTATTCACCGTCGCGCCAGTGTTGTTATAAGCCACGTTCACGCTGGTCGCGCTGACGGTGGCGAAGTTCGTTGGCAGGATAAGTCGAGGTGCGCCGCTGGCTTGCAGAGCGAGCGTGCCGTTGGATTTCACGATCAGGCCCAAGGTCGCATTGGTCACACCGACTTCGAACGAGCCAACCGTGAGCGTCGCGCTGGCACCATTAACCGCGACGGCGAGATCGTTGCCGGACTTCATGAAGCCGAAGTCGCCCTTCAATGTCACGAAGTTCGTGATGGAAGCCTGGAAGCCGATCAAGGCCACGGCGGCCGTGTTGTTCGTCACGACAATCGGCGCGCTCAAGATGCCGACGGTCGCCGTCGTGTTCACATCCGCACCAGTGTTGTTATAAGCAACCAAGCCCGAGACAGCGGACACGCTACCGAACGCGGTGCCGAGATTGAAGTTCATCCCGCCGCTGGCTTGCAAGGCGAGCGTGCCATTCGTCTTAAGGATGAGGCCCAGCGTTGCGGAGGAGACACCGACTGAGAGGCTGCCTGCCGTCAGAGTCGCACTCGCATTGGTGGCCACCACCACGATGTCACCGCCAGCGGTCTTCTTGAATCCAAAGTCACCACTCAGCGTGACGAAATTGCTGATCGTCGCGGTGAAGCCCGAAGCCGTGATGGCGGTCACTCCATTGAGCACATTGATCGGAGCGCTCACACTGCCCACGGTTGCTGTCGTGGCGACATCAGCGCCGGTGTTGTTGTAAGCCACAGTGACCGATGCAGCCGAAGCGCTCGCAATGCCACTGCCGAGGCTCAACGCCGCTGTGCCGCTGCCTTGAAGGACGATCTTGCCACCGGAGTTAATGATGAGGCCCAGCGTGGCGTTGCTCACTCCGACGCTGAGCGGGCCTGCGGTCAGCGTCGCACCAGCGTTCTGGGCAACCACCACGATGTCGCTGCCGTTCTTCTGGAATCCAAAGTCACCGCTCAGGGTGACGAACTGGCTGATGGTGGCACTGAAGCCGACGGCGGTAACGGCGCTCGTGTTCTTCGCCACGTTGATCGGAGCGGAGATGCTGCCCACCGTTGCCGTCATCGCCACGTCTGCGCTCGTGTTGTTGTAAGCCACCGTCACCGATGTGGCTGAAGCACTGGCCAAGGTGCCGAGGCTCAAGACGGCGGTGCCGCTGGCCTGCAAGACGATCTGGCCACTGGAGTTGATGATCAGTCCGAGGGTCGCGCTGCTGACGCCCACCGAGACACTGTTAGAGGTAAGCGAGGCACCGGCGTTCTGCGCGACAGCCACGATGTCACCACCCACCGTCTTCTGGAAACCAAAGTCCCCTGTCAGCGTGACGAAGTTCGCGATGGTCGCGTTGAAACCAGTCACCGTCACTGCGGTCACGCCTTTGAGCACATTGATCGGAGCGCTCACACTGCCGACGGTCGCGGTGGTCGCCACATCCGCATTCGTGTTGTTGTAAGCCACCATCACTGATGTGGCCGAAGCGCTGGCAAAGCTGGAACCGAGATTCAGAGACAGAGTGCCGGAAGCCTGTAACGCGATCTGGCCGCTGGCATTAATGATGAGGCCCAGTGTGGCGGAGGAGACACCGACCGAAAGACTGTTAGCCGTAAGCTTCGCGCTGGCATTCTGCGCAACGACCACAATGTCACCGCTCACCGTCTTCTTGAATCCGAAGTCGCCGGTCAGCGTGACGAACTGACTGATGGTCGCATTGAAGCCCGTCGCCGTTACAGCGGTCACTCCATCCAGCACATTGATCGGAGCCGAGATGCTACCGACTGTGGCCGTGGTCGCAATCGCGCCGCCCGTGTTGTTATACTGCACCGTGATGCTCGCCGCTGTCGCTCCGATAAAACCGCTACCGAGGCTCAACGATGCTGTGCCGCTCGCCTGAAGAGCGATCTTGCTGCTGGAGTTGATGAGAAGACCGAAGGTCGCATTCGTCACACCGACAGAAAGGCTGCCCGCAGTGAGTCTCGCGCTCGCACCCGTGGCCGCCACGATGATGTCTCCGCCTGTAGTCTTCTTGAAACCAAAATCACCCGTGATCGTAACGAACTCGCTGATGGTCGCGTTGAAGCCCGTCACCGCGACTGAGGTCACACCGTTCAAGACATTGATCGGAGCCGAGATGCTGCCGACGGTCACGGTCGTGGCCACATCAGCATTCGTGTTGTTATAAGTCACCGTGATCGAAGTCGCGGAAACATTCAGGAAACCACTGCCAAGACTCAACAACGCAGAGCCTGATGCTTGCAAGGCGATCTTGCCATCAGACTTGATGATGAGGCCCAATGTCGCGCTGCTGACACCTACCGAGACATTGCCTGCGGTGAGCGCGGCACCTGCATTCTGAGCCACTACCAGGATGTCATCACCGGCTGTCTTCTTAAAGCCGAAGTCACCGGTCAGTGTGACGAAATTACTGATCGAAGCATTGAAGCCGGTCGCGATCACGGCGGTCACTCCATTGGCCACAATGATCGGCGCAGTCACACTGCCCACCGTCGCCGTCGTGTTCACATCCGCACCGGTATTGTTATACTGCACGGTGACATTTGTGGCGGAAGCAATGCCGAAGCCGCCGCCCAGGCTCAGTGCCGCTGTGCCGCTGGCTTGCAGGGCGATCTTGCTGCTCGAGTTGATGATGAGACCGAGCGTGGCGTTAGTCACACCCACTGAGACGCTTGCCGTCGTAAGTGTCGCGCTGGCGTTGTTGCCGACCACCACGATGTCTCCGTCCGTGGTCTTCTTGAAGCCGAAGTTGCCTGTCAGCATGACGAAATTGCTGATCGTTGCCGTGAAGCCGACTACCGAGACGGCGGTCGTGTTGTTGGCTACGTTGATCGGAGCGGAGATGCTGCCAACCGTCGCCGTCGTCGCCACTGCTGCGCCGGTGTTGTTGTAAGCCACCGTCACTGATGTCGCCGATGCACTGGCGAAGCTGGAACCGAGATTCATGCTCAAGGTGCCGCTGGCTTGCAGAGCGATCTTCCCGCTGGCATTAATGATCAAACCAAGAGTCGCGCTGGTGACACCGACCGAGAGACTGCCAGCCGTGAGGACCGCGCTCGCGTTCTGCGCCGCGACCACGAGATCACCGCCAGCGGTCTTCTTAAATCCAAAGTCCCCTGTCAACGTGACGAACTCACTGATGGTCGCATTGAAGCCGGTCGCCGTCACAGCGGTCACTCCATTAAGCACATTGATTGGCGCTGAGATGCTGCCCACGGTGGCCGTGGTAGAGACATCCGCACCCGTGTTGTTGTAGGCCACGGTGATGCTCGAAGCGCTGGCGCTGGCAAAGCTAGTTCCCAAGCTTAGGGTCGCTGTGCCGCTGGCCTGAAGGGCGATCTTGCCTGCGGAGTTAATGAGCAGACCGAGCATCGCGTTGGTCACTCCTACCCACAGACTGCCTGCCGTGAGAGTCGCGCTGGCATTCGTAGCTGCGACGACGATGTCGCCACCGACGGTCTTCTTGAAGCCAAAGTCACCGCTCAACGTGACGAACTCCGTGATCGTCGCATTGAAGCCGCTCGCGGTCACGGCGGTCACTCCGTTCAAGACATTGATAGGAGCCGAAACACTGCCCACGGTCGCGGTGGTCGCGACATCGGCACCTGTGTTATTATAAGCGACGGTGACCGAAGTGGCCGAAGCAGTCGCGAAGCTGGA
>JANYJH010000201.1 GCA_025361865.1 Phragmitibacter sp. | reverse complement strand
CAGAAAATAAAGAATCTCTAGTGACAGAAAATGATTAAATGCCTGTCAATATCCCGGTGCTATCGCCAATCCGCTCAGCGTGAGCACCCATACGGTCAAGCAGGGCGAGGTAGAGATTCGTCATCGGCGTCCTTTCAGGGACTACCACATGCTGTCCAGGCTTCAATGTGCCCGCGCCGCCACCCGCTAGAATCATCGGCAGTCGGGAATGATCATGGGAGTTTCCATCGCTGATCCCTGCTCCATAGACGATCATGCAGTTATCCAGAGCCGTAAACTCACCCTCTTGGGTCTCTTTGAGACGCTTCAGGAAATAGGCGAATTGATCCGTATAGAAGCGGTCAATCTTGGCAATTTTCTCCAGTTTTTCTGGATTATTCTGGTGATGAGAGATGTTATGGTGAGCATCAGGAACACCGATTTCTGGAAAACTCCGGTTACTTCCATCGTGAGCCAAAAGGAATGTCGAGACACGAGTCGTATCCGTCTGGAACGCCAGCGTCAGCAGATCATACATCATGCGGATGTGCGCCTGCGTGGAGTCAGGGATGGCCGTAGGAATCTGAATACCGGGAGGCAGATTCGCTTTGAGCTTCTCAGATTTTTCAATCCGCTGCTCAATGTCCCGAACCGAAGCAAAATACTCATCCAGCTTGCGATTGTCCGCGCTGGAGATTTTGCGTTGCAGGCTTTTCGCATCATCGAGGACGAAATCCAAAATACTCTTCTGATACTTATGGCGGCGCTTGCCAGCATCCGTATTGCCACTCGCAGTCACGCCGAATAGACGCTCGAAAACCAAGCGCGGATCCATCTCAGGAGCCATCGGCATGGTTTCCGTCTTCCATGAGAGATTGAACTGGTAAGCGCAGCTGTAACCTGAATCACACTTCCCAGAAGAGCGCTCGCCATCGGTGCTGAGTTCCAAAGATTGAAGACGCGTCAGATGCCCCACTTTATCAGCCGCGAGCTGATCTACTGAGACACCGATTTTGATATCCGAACCCGCCGTCTTCTTCGCCTGACAGCCCGTCAGAAAGGTCGCTGTAGCCCGCGCATGATCCCCTCCTCCGTCACCATTGGAGAAGGCGTGCTGATGAGCCAGATTTGAGATGACGGAAAAGTCCTTCTTGAAGTCGGCTAGTCCTTCCAAGGTAGGCGAAAGCTTATAGTCCGTCCCTACCCCGTTGACTCTCCAGCGATCCACATTGACTCCATTCGGCGTGTAGAGGAATGCCATCCTCAAAAGTCTTTCTGCCTTTTTCTCAGCCGCAAAAGCGCGAAACCCAATGGATTCCATTGCCGGGAGAGCCATGAGCACGCCTGCGTTACGCAAGAAGGCACGGCGCGAAGATCCAATGGTAGTAGGTGACATATCAGGGGTAGTTTAAGAGCAGTGAAACAACGCAGATTCGAGGCCACATCTATCGCAGTCCGTCACTTCTAACTACGTCGCAAAGTCCAGCCTGCGTGAATTGATGCAGCTTTTCCGTTGAAAAAGCGCGTATTCAGTCTCCGTTACTTCCCTTCTAAAATCCACTACCTCTACAAATATACATCCTATGCGCAAGGCTCTACTCACTCTCCTCACCCTCACTTCCATCGCGGCACTCCGCGCTGACGACGTGAAAGAAATCGTCCTCAAGCCCAGCCCAGATGCAGCTACCGCACTGGCTTACGACACCAAGACCCTGACCGTCACAGCGGGTGCAAAAGTGAAGCTCACTTTCGACAACAGCAAGAGCGCCGTGCCCCAGCCGCACAACGTCGTTATTTGCAAAGTCGGCACCAAGGACAAAGTCCTCGGTGCGGCCATGACCATGCTCAGCGATCCCAACGGCATGGCCAAGAGCTACATTCCTGAGTCCACCGATATCCTTCAGAAGATGAACTTCGTGCAGCCTGGCCAGACCAATAGCATCGAATTCGTGGCACCAACCGAACCAGGCGACTACCCATACTTCTGCACGTTCCCTGGACACGGCCTCCTCATGAACGGCGTTCTCACCGTGACCAAATAATCCATCCACTATTACGGAGACATAAGGATACCAGAGCCAGCTCTGCTCCTTATGTCTCTTTTCATATCTACCCAACGCAATCCTATCATGAAAGCCATCACGCTCACCGCCCTCGCCCTCTTCGTCACCCTCGTCCCAGCCCTTCGCGCAGAAGACACTAAACTCACCGTCGGAGAATTCACCTTCACCGTCACCGCCCCCTGGGTTCAAGGCCAGAACACTGGCATGATGACCAAAGCCGTCCTTAATCACCCCGTCGAAGGTGGCACGCCCTTGGACGCCAAGTTCTATGACTTCGGCAGCGCCAGTGGTGGCGTTGAAGCAAACATCAAACGCTGGATTGGCCAGTTTGAAGGCACTCCCGAAGTGAAGAAGGAAGAGCTGACCTTGAACGGCACGAACGTGGTGCTGCTCGTGGCCACCGGCACCTATCTCGATGGCGGCCCGATGTCCCCCACGAAGACGCCGCGCGCCGATTACGCGCTCTACGGTGCCATCCTTGAAGGCAAAGACTCATCCGTCTTCATCAAGCTAACTGGCCCCAAAGCAGAAGTTGCCAAAGCCCAGGAAAGCCTCAAGAAGATCGCCACGAGTCCTTTCACGAAGTAAAACTCTTTGTTAGCAGCCGACGTGAGAAGGCTCAAACTTCCGTCAAAGAACGATCAATGGCTGGAATGTGAATCAAACGTTACTTGTTCGCATCGCTGGCCACGCGAACAAGTAATGTCAGTGCTCTTTCTACACTTGGATGTCATTCAATAAATTCAGAGCCTCCTCACGTCGGCTGCTACGAATTTCAGTCACTTCGGCAGCATCGCCAGATACTGCTCGGTAAGCTGCTTCACCTTGTCCCGCTGAGGCTGCAACTGCGGCTCTATCTTGGCCAGCTCGCCTTTGATTTCGATCAAGGACTTACCCTTTTCCACGATCTCCTTTTCAGAGGACTCAATAGTCTTCTGACCGTCGGTGACAGCCTTCTTCGCGGAGTCCACCAGCGCCAGGGCCTTGCCCACTTCTTCGCGTTTGGCGACGACGATTTTCGTGTCGGCATCCAGCTTTGCACGAACTTCTGCAAGTTGCTTCTCGAAGGGAGCGATGGCCCCTTTGAGTTGAGCGATCTCAGTCAGGACAGGCGCATTCTTGGTGCCGAAATCCTTTTCCGCATTGGCTGGCTCCGCTTGTTTCTCCGCCAGTGATTGCTTGGACTTTTCGCTCTGGGCCATGAGCGCCATTTTCTGATTACGCAAGGGTGCAGCGACCTGCTCGATATTCTCGAACTCCTGCTTGAAGCGGCTATAAACACCACGCTTGGACTCAGTGTTATTGGTCGCTTGAGTTAGCGCATTCTTGGCGGCACCATTGGCGGTTACAGCTTGATCAAACTCCATCTTCGCCGCATTGCGCGCCGCCAGTTTCCCCTGAACATCCTTCTCGGCAACCGTCACCTTTGCCGTGATGTCAGCCAAGGCTTTCTCGGTTGTTCCAAATGCCGTTCGGGCATCATCCAGAGCCTTCTGCAAGGCGGGCACTTGATCCTGCTTGTTCGCTTGCGTGGCTGCGGCGAGGTCTTTGCTCTTCTGTTCGATCACGTTTTTCTTCTGCGCCAAGTCCTTCTCCGTTGATTGCCTCTGTTGCGACAACGGGGCCAGCACTTTGCCAGCAGTATCATGGGCCAGCGAAGCCGCCTGATGAGCGGCATCCTTGGTCTTTAACTCAGCTACTTTCTTCGCTGCTTCTTGTTCCGCTGCAGTCACCTGTTGCTTCGCTGTGTTTAAATCAGCCTCCGCTTTGGCAAACTCCGCCTTCTTACCCTCCGCATTTTTGATGGGCTGATCAGCCTTGGCGGAGACTTCACCCAACTGCTTCTGCAACGCCACCATCTGCGCATTGATGTCCGTCACGGCCTTCTGCGCTGCGGCGATACGATCCGTCTTTTCCTTCATCAATGCCGCCACCTCAGCCTCCTTTTGCGCAAGCTTCTTCTGCTCCGTCTCAAGCTGCCCTGCGACCTGCCCTTCCTGCGCTTTGGTCGGATCGAGAATCTTTTCCACGGCTGGCAACTCAACATTCAGCTTCGCAAAAGCCGCTTCCTTAGCAGGCAGCGATGCCTTGGCTTCGGCGATGGCTTTCTTGCTCGCTTCGATCCGCGCTGCAGCATCCACTTTGGCGGCTTCGGCATCCTTCAGCGCCTCTTTATAACCCGTGACATCCGCTTCCAGTTTGGCCAGCATCTCCTTGTCAGCCAAGACTCCGACGTTGAACTGCGCCGCCTTGAGAAAGGTCGGATACTTCTGAGCAAACACGAGCAGCGCCTTCTGATCCGCGACCTTCTGCTGAGCTGCGCTGACTGCTGCCTTGGCCGCAGCCAGCTCTTTATCGTAGCCGACAAAGGCCGGAGCCCAGCCTTCCATGCGCTTCTTCAGCTCCGTAAGTTCCTTCTCCTTTTTCGGCTTTTCAGCACCGAGCGCCAACATCGTTTCATTGGACTCTTTGATCACTTTGTCAAAATCCGCCAAGGGCTGCGGAACCGTCCCGATGGCCTTCTTCAGCGGCTCAAGCTGCGCTCTCTGCCCGTCCACTTGCGCCTTCTTCTGCGCCAGCTTTTGATCAGCCTCAGCCTTCTTCGGGGCTTGATCCGGGGCCGTCAGCTTCGCAGCCTCCGCCGTCAAGGCCACAAGCTCCGCATCGAGCTTCGGCAATGCCGCCTCGATCTGCTTCACTTGCGCGGTCGTCTGCTCATGCTTCTTGATCACCTCCACCTGAGCGGTGCGC
>JANYJH010000164.1 GCA_025361865.1 Phragmitibacter sp. | reverse complement strand
GGGCAAGATGCCCAAGCCACTTCAGAATCACAAAACTTGGTGCCGCGCAGTATATACGGTGGTTGACCTCTTCCCACGCTCTTACGAGCGCGGCTACGATGATAGCAGACCCGCGCTCCCTTACTTGACCTTGCCCACTTTCGCCTGACCGAGGAAGGTCGCGCCTTCTTCGATTTTGAAGGTGCCTGCGCTGATGTCCCCTTCGATGATGGCGGTGGATTTCACTTCGCAGCGTTCCTTCGTCGAGACATTCCCTTCGACTCTGCCGAAAATGACGGCGCTCAGGGTATTAATGTCGCCCTTCACAAAGCCGGTCTCACCGAGCGTGAGGATGGAGGGGGAACTAATGTTACCTTCGATGCGTCCTTGAAAGATCAGTTCTTGGGTGAAGCTGATGGTGCCGATGATTTCTACGTCTTCTGAAAGGGTGTTCATGATGGATGGATGTGAGGATGCGTTTGCTGAGTTGCGGTCAATAATGGAGGGCTCATTCGCAGCCAACTCGCCTTCCATTGGCCTGATAAGGTGAAGTGATAACGAAGGCCCGCCACCTCAATTTTCAGTTTCTCTCTTCTGTTTCCATGCGGGCAGTTTGGAAAAGACGGCGCGAATCTGCTCCACGGTTCCCAGGGCCAAGACGACCTCGTAGTCAAAGACCAAGCCGGGCGTGAGCGCGAAGGTTTGGAGCGGGGCGATGTAGGAGCAATCACTCACCTTACTGGCTTCTTCATAGCGGTAGCAAGTCGCCTGCGTTGCATGAGGGATGAGAAGGCCGAGGGCCTGCCCGTCCGCACGGGCATAAGCGGCCCAGGGTTCATCCATGCGGATCATGTCACTGGGCTGACCGGGAATGAGGAGTCGCGGCACTTTCTGCTCCTGCTGATGGGTGGTTTGGTCATGCCAGTGGAGGGTGCGATAGTCAGGATGGAGGAAGACAGCGGGCAGTTCCTGATGGGTTTTCCTATGCGCGGTTTTACCGCTGTAAGTCATGCGGTATCTGAGCTTCGCCAGGCCGCCTTCCATGCTGAACCACTCTTCCATGAGCACGTCTTCCGTGAGTGCGCCCGTGGCCCAATGTCGGGGGCGGGTCTTCGCGTAGAGACGCGTGGCTTCGGCTTTGAACTCCATGACTTCTGCGGGCTCGCCCTTCCAACTGCCGCCTTGCACGGGGTTATAGCGCCAAGGTTGGCCGTGCCAGTCGCTCCCATCTTTATCGCCGTAGTAGCTCTGCTGGATGTAGCGGCCACGGTCAAAGGTGTTCAGGACATTGCGCTCACTTTTGGAAGGGGAAAACCAACCAATACTGACCCCGGCCTGCAAGTCCACGCCGAGACGAATGATGCCATTATCCAAGTAATGCCAGCGCGGCTCTGGAGCTTCCGCTTCGACGTTGGAAGCGAAGAGGAGCGCGAGCAGCGGGGCTATCCAATGGGAACTCATGGCGCTTTATCCAGCTCTACGAGGGCCGCTCTGACATTCTCCACGGTAAGATTGCTGGGCAGGATGAGCGGCTCAGTTCGGCCTGGAATATAGAGCACGTTCACCGGGACGGCGGCGCGTTGCAGTTCTGTGAGCGCGGTGGAAATGCGGTCGTCGGGGTTTGTCCAATCCGCTTTCAACATCGTGATGCCATGCCGTTTGAATTCCTCCATAAGCGCTTTGTCTTTGTAAACTCGGTGGTTCACCTGACAGGTGGCGCACCAGCGGGCGGTGAAGTCCACATAGACGGGCTTCTTCTCCGCGTGCATGGATTTGACCAGCTCAGGGCTCCACTCGCGCCAGTTCTCTTCTTTGGCTTGAGGCCAAGCCCAATAGCTACCGAAGGCGAAGATGGCGAGCGTGATGAGGAGTGATTTCGTTTGCACGGACTTCGGCATATGTGGCAGGCACCAGCGGCCATAAATCCAGAGCGCGAATGCGATGATGACGAGGCCGATCAGGAGATCGCGCTGGCTGTCCTCACTGGTCAAGCCCATGAGCACCCAGATGAAAAACGCGGAGGCCCCGAGCATGGGATAAGCCATGCCTTGCTTGAAGGATTCCATCCACGGGCCGGGCCTAGGCAGCAGGCGCAATAAGGCGGGGAAGGATGAAAGGATCAGATACGGCGAGGCCAAACCGAGGCCGATAACGGTAAAGAAGGCGAGTGATGGCAGGAGTGGTAAGGCCAACGCGACAGGCAGGGCATTGGCCAACAAGGGCGCGGCACAAGGTGTGGCGACCACCGTGGCCAGAAGGCCCGAGAAGAAGGAGCCCAGATAGCCTGATTTATGCTGCAACTCACCACCGACACCGACGACTGAGGTGCCAATCTCAAACAAGCCTGCCATGTTCAAACTGAAGATGACGAGGATGAGCACGATGATGAAGACGAAGGGCGGATACTGAAGCTGAAAACCCCAGCCGACATTACTGCCAGCGGCCTTGAGCCCCTGAAAGATGCCACAGAGTAACCAGAAGGATGCCAGCACTCCGAGTGTGTAAATGAGACCGTGCATGAAGATGACTTTTTTATCCGAACCCGCCTGATGAACGACGCTGGTGATCTTAATGCCGAGCACGGGGAAGACGCAGGGCATGATGTTCAGGATGAGTCCGCCCAAGAAGCCGAAGAGGATGAGCTTTAAAATGCCATCCGTAGGTGGCGGCGTAGCGGCACTGGCAGGAGCATCAAAGAGCTTGCCAGCATCCACGTTCTTCACCGGAGTTGCGCCCACTGGAAGTTCCAGTGAGAACGGCAGCTTTACGGGCTTGCAGCTCTGATCATCGCAGACCGCGCCTGTCCAGATCGCTTCCAGATTGACTTTGGTGCCGATGGCAAGCGTGGCGGGCGGCGTGATCTTAATGGGAAGATAAACGGTGCCGTTGTAGCCCTTCGTCATCTTGCCATCCGTGGAGGGCACATCAAAGGTGGCAGGCCAGGCGAGGTCTTCTGCTTTCCAGCCTTCGGGCAGTTTCCATTTGATGACCGTGATGATGCCCGTGTCCTCAGAGAGCACCTTCCCGTAGGTATGAAACTTTGGCTGATGCACCACCTTCGCCGCCACGCGGAACGCCTTGCCCGGTGCGATGCTGCTCTCTTCTGAGATGAGCGTGACTTCAATGGACTCCGCTTTCTTAAGCGGGTCCAAAGTGAACTGCGCAGACGCAGACTTCACTGCGAGGCAAAAGATCAAAGGGAGGAGCAGAAGTCGATTCATAAAAAGTGAGGAGAACGGGGCAGCAAATGTCACCCTGTTCAAAGAGCAAGATCGCGTGTGATTATTCCAAATTTCATACGCTTGATGACGGTCGATTTTGATCCCTCGTGATCCATAAGTTTGAGACTTTGATCAAGTTAATACGCATTAATCTTCAATAATCACTGGATTTTACGCTTCCGACGCAGGGAAAGTTGAGGCGCAAATTTGACCAAATTCTAGTCCATTATTTTAAATATCATAACATCCAGAAACATAGGGAAATAACATTCTCGACCCTGCTCCACTTTGACCTGAGGATTTTAGAAACCCATAAATCCTATGAAAATCAGGTCACTCGTCATCGCTCTCCTCGTGTCGCTCACGGCTTCCTCACTTCTGGCTTTAGAAGGTCAGACAGTCTCACTGATTACCACAAAATCCGGCAAGACTTACACGCATTGTCGGATCTTCAAACATGACCCCGATGGCGTCCTGTTCTCCCACGCTTTGGGTGGGGCCAAGATTCTTTACGCGGATATGTCCGACTCCATGCGGGATCAGTTGGGCTACGATGCGGACAAAGCTCAGGCTTACACGAACGGCCTCAAACAGAAGCGAGAGGCCGAACGTCAAGAGTGGCTTGAGCTGCGCACAGAAACTCTTAGGGCCCAAGCTGCGGCTTCAGCCGCGGAATTGAAGCGCCTTGAAGTCTTTGGCCAGGATCAATCTTATGGCTCTTCGCCAACTCAGACTCCTTACTTGGGATGGACCTCATTCTATCCCAATCAATACTGGCCTACTGGTCAGAGCCATGACCGATCCATACGTGGCGAGAATTATGCATCACGAACCATCCTGCCGAGCAACAACTGTCCCCCACCCTACATCAATCGCGTGGTCAGACGCAGCAATGTAGGAAACGGTTACATGGCAAACCGCGCCGTTCCCTTTGGCGTGCCTGCACTCAGCCATTTCGTTGCGCCACCTCTCGCTCCCCGCGCTGCGACCATTGGCGGAGTGCGGTAGTCAGAATCGTTCATGCAGCGCGGTTTGAATGCGCTATCATGGGCGATGAAACTCCGCTTCTTCTTCGTGGCATTCGGTCTAGTTACGCAGACCGCTTTCTCACAATCGGTCGTCCTCTCTGACAGCCATCAGCAGCGTATCGGCCTCACTTTCCATGAGGAGACTACCCTTCAACTCAAGGAGGGAAAGTTCTCCCTCCTACTCGGTGAAAACACACTCGCGGGAGCAGCTCAGGCGTTCTTGAAAGACGTGATTGATCGGAAGTATCCGGCTGAGGACAAACAGTTGGTCACGGTGATCAACAGCGTGCGCACCATCCATTTTGCCATGGGATCAAAGAGCCATCCGAAGGAAGAAGCGGGCCATTTACAGGGAAAGCAACTCACAGGAAGCCGCGCTGATGGCCATTGGAGTTATGGGCTGGCCAGCGGGCAAAAGCCTGACGATGCCGAAGCCAAGGCGCTAAAGCAATTCACAGGCTTCACGGAATTCACCGAAGCACTCGGTAGTCTCTATGGCTCCACTCCACGCCAAATCGGTGAGTCTTGGAAGCCTGATCTCAGCGCCTTGAAGAAGACGCCCTCGGGATTGGAGGCTGACTTGGAGTGCAAGCTGGAAGAGATCGTGCCGCATGAAGGCGAAAGCTGCGCGCGGGTCGCCATTCACGGAAAACTGACAGGGACTCTCGGGGCGAATAATACCGTGCGACTGGACATCAGCGGAAACGTCTTTCGCAATCTGCGTGATCTGGTGGATGCCGATCTGGAACTCACTGGCACCTTTAAATATATCGGAGCCTTTGGAGGTTCGGAAGGAAAGTCCAACTCCAAAGCCAACATCGAAGCGCCGCTAATGGTGAAGCGGATAGTGAAAGTGGTGCATTGATGATAAGAGTCACGCCCGCTGGTGATGAGACAAGAAATGGTTACAGAGCAGAAATTGCTTTGAATGAATCAAACCCCTAACCGTCTCATCACCTCTATGAATATTCAAAAAGCACTCTTACCCATCGCCATGCTCGCGGGACTTACATTGTCCTCCTGCGTCGTGGCTCCCATCCGTCCTGTCGTCGGCGTCGGCGTCGGATATTATTCCGTAGTCCCAACGACTTATGTGGGCGATACCTACTGGTATGGTGACCGCTACTACTATGGAGGCGTTTATAGCACCGGAAGATTCCTCTACCGTGGGCATTACTATGACCATCGCTACTACCACGGCGGACACTATTTCTATGGCGGACGCTTTGAGCACCATGAACATCGCGGTGATCATTTCCGCGATGAGCGGCATCGTCGCTAACAGTGTTTTTGCAAGGCCTGTGTCCGTTAGCTGAAGAAGCTAACGGACACTTGGTTTACAAGGCGACTAAGGCACGCGGAAGACTTGGCCCGTTCCGGGATCTTTCGCTAGGGAGCCGGTGGCAAGGCCCGTCACATCCAGCTCGGCATACGGAGCAAAGGGACTCTTCACGCGGCCCGGCTTTCCGACACGAGTAGCAGTCGGCACGTCCTTACGAGGCGCTGATGATGGCGCTGCGGGTGGCAGTTCCTTAGGTGGAAGCTTAGGAGTCGGCGCAGCCTCGGACCTCTGTTCTGAACGAGGAGCCTCCGAGGGCATATCGCGTGGGGGTGGCGGAATCTCATCACGCCTCTCAACGATCTCATCATCGTCATAGCGAGGCCGTGAGGGTCTGCGCTCATGCTCCCGATAACGATCCCGCCGATAATAGTCGTCATCGTAGTTGAACCGCCTTGCCCGATAGTTCGGATTATAAAGCCCGAATGGTTCATAAACACAGCTCTGTAAGAGCAACGTGCCAGTCAGGGAGATTGCGATG
>JANYJH010000157.1 GCA_025361865.1 Phragmitibacter sp. | reverse complement strand
CGTGCAGATTTATCAAGGCGGCGTCTATCCACAGGACACCTGGGGCCACGCCTTCATCGGAAACATCCACGACAACGCCATTCATGAAGAAGTGCTCACGCCCGTCGGAGCCACCTTCAAATGCGAGCCTTCCCGCGATTTCCTGCGTGCGAACAACGGCTGGTTCCGGCCTGTGAGCACCCAGACCGGCCCCGACGGCAACCTCTGGATCATGGACTGGTGCGATAAATATCCCTGCTACCAAAACGCGAAGGCCAACCCCGATGGCGTGGACCGTGAGCGCGGAAGAATCTGGCGTGTGGTTCACGAAGGTAATCCTGGGAGCGCCGCCATCCCTGGCGGCCCGAAGGACGCAATGATCACCAAGCCCGCCAAGGATGGCGGCGCTCCCAGGGATCACTCACGCGAAAGCCGCGAGATGGACTTGAGCAAACTTTCCACGGCTGAGCTGGTGAAGCTGCTTGGAAATTCCAACAACTGGATGCGTCGGATGGCTAGGCGGATGCTGCGCGAGCATCCGGAATCAGGGACGCCAGAGGCTCTTATCGAACTCGCCAAAGGAGACGCAGCCGTTTCAAATCGTCTTGAGGCCACATGGGCCTTGTCATCCATCAATGAGCAAGACTATCGGGCCATCGAAGCGTTCGCGAAGAGTGATGCCGACCCTGCATTGAAGATTTGGGCCGCGAGGCTTTTCGGACAAGGCGGGCATGTGGGTCACTATTGGCTCGCTGATCTCGCCGATCATCCTGATCCCGCCGTGAGACTGGCCGTGAGCATCGCCCTGCGCCAGAAACGCGAAGTCTATCTTACGGCCGACCGTCCTCATCAGTCGCTGGATTCAATGCCGAGGATGAATGGCCCATCGGACCTCGAAACTAAGCTGCTGATAGCTAGCGCGAAGGCCGAAGACAGGGTTCTGCCACATGCCATTTGGATGGCCATTGAGCCTGCGCTTGTTGGATCGTCAGATGAGTGGTTGAAGTGGCTTGCTGAGGTGGCTCCGAAGTCAGAGCCGCTCTCCCAGACTATTGCCTACAAATCCATGCGTCGCCTCTGCGACACGAGCGATGCAAAGAACCTCGATCTCGCCATCGACTTCGTTGAAAAGATCGCTGCCCATGAAGTCCTTCTCACGCACGCGCTCGACGGTTTGGAAAAAGGACAGGAAGCCAGCATCATCAAGCCGACCAAAGACACGTCGGCGTTCTTTGCGAAGCTCATTACCCATCCGAACGCGGACATTCGCAAGCACGCTCAGAACCTCGCCACCTTGTGGGGTGATCCTACCGCGATCCGCCAACTCGCGGTGAAGCTCCTCGACTCCACCACGCCTGAACCGGAGCGAATCGCCGCTTTGCAAACCTTGCGGAAGGTGAAGACGGACGATGCCCGCGCTGCCTACACGAAGCTACTCGTTAGCAGTAGCACAGGCATCCTGCCTGAATCATCACTGACAACAGGCGGGACGCCCGTTGCACCCACAGCCAAGATGGCTATGCCACCTTCCCCTGAACTCCTTCAGGAAGCTCTCCGCGCTGCGGGTGATCTCGGTGGCGCAGACACTCCAGCCGCGCTCATCGCCCTATGGAAAACCTTGCCGCCTGCCCTTCGCACGGCTGCCGCTGAAGCGCTCATCGCCCGCACGGATTGGGCCGCGAAGCTTCTGGATGCGGTGGATGAGAAGAAGATCACGCGCGGTGAGTTGCCCATCACCACGGCGCGCTACTTCGCCAACCAACCTGACGCGGCTTTGAAGAAGCGTGCAGAAGAACTCATCGGCGCGTGGAAGGAGTCCAATGCGGACACGAAAGCGCTCATCGCCGCGAAGCGTAAAGCGTGCCTCGAAGGAGAACCGGACCTTGTTAACGGAAAGCTCATCTTCACGGCCACCTGCATGGTCTGCCACAGCTTCCACGGCGGTGGGCAGAAGGTCGGCCCCGACTTGATCGGCAGCGGTCGCAGCAATCTGGACGCGCTGTTGGCCAATGTCATTGACCCAAATCAGA
Source organism: Phragmitibacter sp. (assembly GCA_025361865.1). GTDB lineage: Bacteria > Verrucomicrobiota > Verrucomicrobiia > Verrucomicrobiales > Verrucomicrobiaceae > JANYJH01. The sequence continues at coordinate 237 of JANYJH010000157.1, read as the reverse complement.
TCATCGGGAACGGCTACGAAAACATCATCGTTACCACGAAGGACAACCGCACCGTGAGTGGGCGGATGACGGAAGATACGCCGAGCCATGTGAAGCTCCTCGCCATTGGCGGAGCCGAGCAGATCGTGTCGCGCGATCAAATCGCGAGCCTCACGAATACGCATCAGAGCGTGATGCCACAAGGCTTCGGCGGCTTGCCTGACGATGTCTTCCGCAATCTCGCCTGGTATATTTTGG
>JANYJH010000147.1 GCA_025361865.1 Phragmitibacter sp. | reverse complement strand
AGGAGTAAGTCAGCAGCCCATGCAACTAGGTCCGTCATTCATGAAAGTGGTGCCTCAGATTGAGGCTCTTATAATCGCCAGAGACCCCTAAATACCATAACGCGAAGGGCGTCCGGGAGGGCAGGCCCATCACCAAGCTCTCGCTCGTCATCGAGAGGTTGCTCTTCATGTTGAAGGAGGGGGCGGGTTGGCGTGCCATCCACGGCCCTGATGTGGCGTGGGGCACCGTTTATGCGCACTTCCGGCGCTGGACCAAGGAGGGTATCTTCGCTGAGTTGTCACGGCTGCTGCCGTGGGAGAGCCTGGCGGAGGGTCGCTTGGGGTCCATGGACTCCACCCATGTCAAAGTGCACCGCTCCGGGTGCAACCCGGCGGGAGGTCAGGCGGCCCAGGCCATCGGCACCTCAAGGGGAGGGCTCAACACCAAGATTCACGCCATCGTGGCGGACAACGGGGAACCTTTGGCGATGAGCTTGACTGGCGGCAACAGTCATGACAACCCTCAAGCCCAAGGGCTCATCGGGGCGATGGACACGGAGGCCGGGGTGGGAACGCTCATTGCTGACCGGGCCTATGATGCCAATGCGACTCGCGCAGCGGTTGAAGCGGCGGGATGCCAGGCGTGCCTCCCGCCCAAAGCCAATCGGATCGCGCCTGCCACCTACGACCAGGCTACTTTCGCCAGAAGGCATGTGGTCGAGAACTTCTGGGAGGTGCTCAAGCGTCTGCGCCGCGTCTCCACCCGATATGAAAAGCTCAAGCAGAGCTTCGAGGCTGTCGTTCACCTCGCCATCCTCGTCCAACACCTCAGAGGTCAGTTCCAATCAGCTCAGTTCCGCAGGGCTTCGAGTTTTTAAACACACCCTAGCAAAGGATTCAAGCCGTATGACTCAGAACAAGACAGAACAGGAGATGGTTACAAAGGTCAAAAAAAGTGGCTACACCATTGGCTACACCATTTCTCCAGAGACTAGCAAAAGCTATCAGCACACGGATGCTCGATATTGGAAAAGCAGGGTTTTTCGTCACCGACGACACAGACGGGGCGTGATTATTGAGGATGCACATTTCAGTGTTCGCATGGCTTTTGATAGCCGTCGTGAGCAGTTCAACACGGGTGAAAATGAAAAGAGTGCTGCCGCTGCCATTGCTGCCCGAAATTTACCGTTCCCTTGATTGGTTTGGATGGGAAACCACTTTAGAGAGATTCAAACCCGCCGCGCTCAAGCCACCGACTGAGAAGGTGGAAGTAATCCAAAGCCTTACCGTAGGAGCTTACTTGCAGCTAGTGGGCACGGAATGCGGGCTGAATCCCAAGACCTTCGCGGGTTATGCCCGCTTATTCAGGCTTATCACATCGGAAATCGCCGCCATTAAGAAATCAAAGAGCCGCTTTGATGCTTTGGGCGGTGGACTGGCCAAATGGAAAAGCAAAGTGGACGCTCTACCGCTTGAGGCCGTAACCATCGAAGCCGTGCGTGATTGGCAAAGGGCGTTCTTAACGAAAGCAGGCGCGGAGCCTACGGCGCAAGCCAGCGCAGAAGTGACCATGAACAGCATTCTACGTCAGGCAAAGGCGCTCTTCTCCAAACGAATCGTTTCCATCCTTAAAGACCGTGTTCACTTGCCTGAACCGCTGCCGCTGATGGGCGTTGAGTTCAAAAAAGTGCCATCCAGCTATTACCGTTACCGCAGTAAGATGGATGCCCGCGCGTTGCTGCTTGCGGGACGTGATGAGTTGGCGGAAAGCCGCCTTGGCGAATATCAAATTCTCGTTTTGGCCCTCCTCTGTGGCCTGCGACGCAATGAACTGGACAAGCTTCTTTGGAGTCAGATTGATTTTTCAACGGGCAAAATCTCCATTGAAACGACCCCCTACTTTAAGGCCAAATCAGACGCCTCAAACAATGAGGTGGACATGGAACCTGAACTTCTCGCACTGCTACGTGGCTGGAAACTACGGGCAAAATCAGAGTTCGTCATTGATGGCGAGCTTATGCCCCGTGTGGGCGCGAGCTATTCCCATTACCGCCTGCAACACCAGCTTGATTCCCTAGTTGCTTGGCTACGTGGAAAAGGTGTGAATGCCCCTAAGCCCTTGCACACGCGGCGAAAAGAATACGGCGCGCTAGGTCGTGTCGTCACAAGATGGAGGCCCAGAGGATGGCGCAGCGAAATGGCACCGCAGCCAAGTAGGAAGAGGAGCGCTTGGCGTAGCGTGTGGCAATACCTCTCCATTGCTTGAGGCGCAAGAAGGCGTTCTCCACCAG
>JANYJH010000036.1 GCA_025361865.1 Phragmitibacter sp. | reverse complement strand
AGCGAAGTCTGCGCGCCGATCACCGCAGCCGTCCAGAGACGTGTGGATTCCCGGGCCACTGGGTCTTTGCTTTTCGGGTCTGCCATGTCCTTGTGGAAGGCGAGCCAAAGCGATGAACAAGCCCCCGCCGAACCACCACTGGCAGCGATGCGTTGTTTGTCCAAATTCCATTCCGTGGCCTTGCTGCGCACGAACTGCAAAGCACGGGCGGCATCGTGGAGAGGCCATTCCACGGGTGTCTTCACGCCTTCCTTCTGCGCCTGCCAGGTGTAGCGATAGTTGATGGAAACGACCGAGATGCCTTGAGCGAGGCACTTGGCCAAAGTGGCACCGACCCCGCTCTTGTCGCCCGCCACCCAACCACCGCCGTGGATGAAGAAGAGCACGGGCGCAGGCTTCGTTGACTTCACCTGCCAGAAATCCAACACCTGCCGTTCATGGTCGCCATAGTGGACATTCGCCTGAGTGGGCGCAGGGAGGACGATGGGCGCAGGCTTCGGCTTCGGTGCTTCTGCGGGAGGAGTCGTTGAAGCCGTCGGGGCATCCGCAGCGGAGATAGGCAGGCCGGCAGCGCAGAGCAGGCCAAAAGCGAGAAGTAAGGGCGTCGGTTTCATCATGGAAGGCGGATACAACGAACAGCGGCAGATGGATATTGCGCTTAAGCAACTCATGGCGGCATGAGTTGCCTTGCGTCCCGAGTTCATGCAGACTGCTTCTATGAAACTCGGCGTCTTTACGGTCATCCTTCGTTCCCTGCCTTTCGAGCAAGCGCTCGACTACCTCGCTGGCTTGGGCGTGCAAACCGTCGAGATTGGCGTCGGCGCTTATTGCGGCACCCATCATTGCGATCCCGAGGCTCTGCTGGCCAGCGATCAAAAGGCCCAGGACTTCCTGCACGCCATCCAGTCGCGTGGCCTGCAAATCTCCGGCCTCTCAGTGCATGGCAATCCCATTCATCCGAACCCGACTATCGCCGCCGAGCACCACGCCGCCTTTGAGCGCGGTGTGCGACTCGCGGCAAAACTCGGCGTTGAAGTCATCACCACCTTCAGCGGCTGCCCCGGCGGCGCGCCCGGTGATGCCCAGCCGAACTGGGTCACTTGCCCCTGGCCACCCGAGTATCTGGACATCCTCGACTACCAGTGGAAGGACGTGGTCATTCCTTATTGGACAAAGGCCACGGAGTTCGCACGGCAGCACGGCATCCACAAGATCGCGCTGGAGATGCATCCCGGCTTCGTCGTCTATAACCCTGAGACGCTGCTGAAACTGCGCGCCGCTATTGGCCCTGAGATCGGCGCGAACTTCGATCCCTCGCATCTCATCTGGCAGGGCATCGACCCCTGCGCCGCCGTGCGCGCCTTGCAGGGAGCCGTCTGGCATGTTCATGCGAAGGACACCAGCATCCAGAAATGGAACAGCAGCATCAACGGCGTGCTCGATACGAAGCACTATGGCGACGAGTTAAACCGCTCGTGGATGTTCCGCACTGTCGGCTACGGCAGCCCGCGCCAGTTCTGGTGTGACTTCATCTCCGCGCTGCGCATGACAGGCTACGATCACGCCCTTTCCATCGAGCACGAAGACAGCCTCATGACCGCACGCGAAGGCTTGGAGAAGGCCATCAGCTTCCTGCAAAGCATCGTGCTCCAAGAACCGAAGGGAGCCGTGACCTGGGCCTGATTTCATGACCTCTTTTAAATGGGCTTTTCATGGCATCACGAGAGCGGTCTCTTACGACATCGTGAGCTTCCGCGAAGCAAAGTAGCCATCACGCTCCGCGTGATGAGCAAGAGACTTGGCCGAAGCGAGATGGCGTCTTCCATTCGGACGTCGGCTCTGGCAGCATTATCATCGGCTCGTCACGCGGAGCGTGACGGCAACTTTGCTTCGCCCAAAGGAAGCTCTGTCATGTTTGTAACGCGATGCAGGAGCGCATCCAATGCTCGCAATAGTAATCTGAAAGCGGTCACATGGAATCCCCGAAGAAGGGAGCTGTGACTTAGACCTGATCCGATGAACCGCACTTCAGCGCTTCTTCAACGTCCGCTTTCACACAAGCCGCGTGCTTTGTCCAGCAGTTGCAGGAACTCGCCGCGATACCCCTGCGGGTCTTCGCCTTTGCCTTTGAGGGCCAGTTGACGAACTAAATCCCAAGTCAATTCACCGCGCTGTTGGGAATCACGAAGCAGCATCCCGAAGCCGGCGACGCTGACGGCGAACTGGAAGTCCTTCGGGCTCTCGGTCAGCTTCTTGCCAGCGTCCGTGACGGGCTGTTCAATGAGCTGGCTCTTCTCGCCATCCGGCGCTTTGTAGCGGAGTTTCACCGTCATCAGTTCCATTGCGGATTGCGGATTTTGGATTGCGGATTGAGGCTCCTTCAGACTCGGTGTCTCGGTGCCTGTGGCCTTGTTGCTTTGATACTTCAGCTCATCGACAAGCGGCTTGCCGTCAGGGTATTTCAGGCTGGCGGGGACGATCTCATAGAGCGCGGTGACGGTGTGACCTGCGCCGATCTCGCCCGCATCTTTCTTGTCGTCATTGAAGTCCTGCTTCGCGAGCATCCGCTTCTCATAACCGATGAGGCGATACGCGGCGACTTGGGCGGGGTTGAACTCGACCTGGATTTTCACGTCCTTGGCGATGGTGATGATCGTGCCACCCATCTGCTCAACGAGGACTTTCCGCGCTTCGCTCAAGGAGTCGAGGTAGTGATAGTTCCCATTCCCACGATCGGCGAGCGTTTGCATGATGTGGTCCTTCAGGTTGTCCGTGCCCACTCCGAGCAGGCTCAGGAAGACGCCCGTCTTCGCCTTCTCTGCGATGAGCTTTTCCAAGTCTTTCACGTTGTTGGTGCCCACATTGAAGTCGCCATCGGTGCACAGGATGACGCGGTTGATGCTGCCCTTTTTGAAGTTCAGCAAGGCCTGCTCGTAAGCGAGATTGATGCCACTCGCGCCGTTCGTGGAGCCGCCGGTTTGGAGGCTGTCGATCACGGTCATGATCTTTTGTTTCTCCGCGCCGCTGGTGGAGGGCAAGGCCACGCCGCTCTGCCCGGCGTAGGTGACGATGGAGACGTGATCATCCTCCCGCAGTTGCTCCACGAGGAGTCGCAGGCTTTGTTTGATGAGCGGCAGGCGCTCGCTCGGGCTCATGCTCCCGGACACGTCCAGGAGGAAGACAAAGTTCGCCGCCTGGCGTTCCTCATGGATTTCACGGCCTTTCAGAGCGATGCGCGCCAGCCTGTGCAAAGGCTGCCAAGGGGCTTCTGCGAGGTCCACCTGAACGGAGAACGGCTTATCACCTGCGGGCGGTTCGTAGCTGTAAGGGAAGTAGTTGATGAGTTCTTCAAGGCGCACCGCATCCGCTGGCGGGCGCTGGCCGTGGTTCAGGAACCGACGGACGTTCGCGTAGGAAGCGGTGTCCACATCCGTGGAGAACGTGGAGAGCGGTTCTTGTGTAACGTAAGTGAAGGGGTTCTCGATGATGGGCCGGTAGGTGGCAGTGCCGCTGGGGGAAGGGGCAGGGGAGG
>JANYJH010000003.1 GCA_025361865.1 Phragmitibacter sp. | reverse complement strand
CTCGCAGTCAGGTCTTGCGTCTGGATGGGATCGACCAGCTTCAGCTCGCCTTGCCGGTCGTCGTCAAGCCGCCGTGTGAGGGTTCCAGCGTTGGCGTTTTCATCGTTCGCACCGAAGCGGAGTTGGAGAAGGCGCTACTGGAGTCGAAACGCTTTGGTGATACCACTTTGGTGGAAGATTTCATTGAGGGCAAAGAACTGACCGTCGGCGTGTTGGGCACTGAGGCCCTGCCGATCATTCACATCGAGCCTGTCAGCGGCTTCTACGACATCAACAACAAGTATCCTTGGATGTCAGGAACGGGTAAGACCAACTACCACTGTCCGGCTGATCTCGATGAGAAAACGACGCAGCGCGTGCAAGCCGCAGCCTTGGCCGCGATGAAAGCCGTGGGCGTGGAAGTTTACGGTCGCGTGGACATCATGCTGCGCGGTGATGGCGAGCCCTTCGTGTTGGAGATCAATACGATTCCCGGCATGACCGTGAGCAGTCTCCTACCCAAAGCCGCACGGGCCGTGGGCATTGAATTTCCTGAGTTATGTGAATGCATCATCGAGCTCTCGCTTGCGGCGCGTGGCCCCCAATTAAAAGTCTGATCTACCATCATGTTTGCCAGAAACACCCATCGTCCACCAAGTGCCAAGAAGGGGAACTACCAGTTCCGCCATCGGGTGACTGCGACGGTTTCTGGCCACATCATTGAGCTTAATCCAGAGACCGATGCCACGCGCAGTGAGCGCCGTCGCAATCAGGCGCGCACCGGTTTCAAGTGGGCCGTGGCCCTCATCACGCTCATGCTCGTGGGATCGCTGGCCAAGCTCGTCGTGAAGGAAGCTTTCCTCAATAACGAGCGCTTTGAGTTGAAGCAGCTCACCGTGCATACGGAAGGCCTGCTCTCGCGGGAAGAGATTGTGGCCGCCACCGGCTTGCATGAGGGCATGAACATGCTGATGATTTCCCTGCGTTCCGTTCACGATAAAGTGGAGTCCCTGCCACAAGTGAAGTCCGTCAAGGTTTCACGTAATTACCCCGGTCAGCTCACGGTTGAGGTGGAGCAACGCCAGGCGGTGGCTTGGTTGGAATGTCCTCAGAAGTCCCTTCCCGCTAAGGCGCGCGGCCTTGGTTGCCTGTTAGATGCGGAAGGCCATGTGCTCCCCAACTTCAACGAAAGCGACAGCCGCGAGCAACTGCCCATCATCACCGTAGAAGACCCTGAACGTCTGGTGCCCGGACAGTCCGTGCAATCCACGCAGGCCCTTGCCGCGCTGCGTTTGCTGCGCGCCCATCAGGAGAGCCCAATCAATCATTCGCTGGAACTGCTGAGGATCGACGCGACGAAGAAGTATGCGTTGCAGGCGATCTACAACTCCAAGACTATCGTCACTTTTTCCAACTACGATATGGACAGGCAGCTCCGCCGTCTGGAGCGCGTGGTTCAGGAAGCCACGCAACGTCATCGCTCTCTGGCCACCGTGAACCTGCTCGTAGAGCAGAATGTGCCCGTTACTTTCCGTGAAGCAGGAAGCTTTCCTGCCACCGCTTCAGTCACTCCCAAAGGCCCGCTCAACTCCCGCCAATCTCTGGCTGCGGCCCGTTAATCAGTAACTCACACACTCCCCCACGATCTTATGGCCAAAAGCACCATTTACGCCGGACTTGAAATCGGAACATCGAAGATCTGCGTCGTCGTAGGCGAGGTGAAGAAGGACGGTGCCATCAAGATTCTGGGAGTCGGTCAGGCACCTTCACGCGGGATTCGGAAGGGCGAGATCGTTGATTTTGAGAATGCTCAGACCTGCCTTAATGATGCGCTGCTCCGTGCTGAGGACCGCAGTGATGTCATGATCCGTAACGTGTTCCTCGGCATCACAGGCTCGCACATCGAGAGCCTGAACAACTGTGGCACCTATCGTCTGCCCGCTGACCAGAACACCATCACCGAAGATGATCTCGAAGACGTGCGGGAGATCGCCTGTAATGTGGACATCCCGCAGAATCATGTGTTCCTGCATCGCATCTCGCGGAAATACAGCGTGGATAAACAGGATAACGTGCGCAATCTGGTGGGCCGCACGGGCAACACCATCGAAGCGGATTTCCATGTCATTCACGGAATCCGCACCCGTGTCCAGAACGCGATCAAGCTCGTGCGTCAAGTCCCGCTGGAAGTCGAGGACGTGGTCTTCCTGCCTTTGGCGGCAGCTCAAGTGGTGCTCAGCAAAGAAGCGAAGCAGCATGGCGCGTTGATGATCGACTTCGGTGGCGGCACGGCTGATTACGTCTTGTATGTGGATGGAATGTTGAGCGCCTCAGGCAGTGTGCCTTTGGGCGGTGATCACATCACGAATGACATTTCCCTGTGCTTCCAGATTCCTCATGGTCGCGCTGAGCGCCTGAAGCTGGATGAAGGGAGCGCCGTCTTTGAAGGCACCGACCCCGGTGAGTCCATCCGCATTGAGGATGAGAACGGCATGAGCATCAGCGAAGTGGATCGCTCACTATTGAATGAAGTGATCCACATGCGGACGCGGGAGATTCTTGAGCAAGTGAAGGCGCATTGCGAAGAGCATCTCGGCAAGCTGGGCGCAGGAGTATTCCTGACGGGGGGCGTGAGTCTGATGCGCGGCATTGATGTCGTGGCGAAAGATGTCTTTGGCGTCCGAGTGACCAAATCCGGTTCTTCTCCGGTGAGCGGCGTGACGGCGACGTATGAAAACCCTTGTTACTCCGGCCCCATCGGCTTGATTCGTTATGCGCAGTTGATGGATGCTGAAAAACCTTGGCTTTCTCCGCTTGCCAAGTTGAGCCGACGTATGGCAGAAGTATTCGGAGCCTGACTCAGGACGATCTTAAAATGGATTTCATTCAAACAGTAACCAGCAACCTGAAACCTCTATGGTAACCTACGACCGAACCCCGGAACGCGAGCCAGCCCAGGCAGCACCTCTTAAAATTTGTGTGGCTGGCGTCGGTGGCGCGGGCTTGAACGTGCTGGATCGCATCTCCCTGGATCGCATGGTGGATGCCTCACTGGTTTCCATGCACACGGACGTGCGGGTGCTCACTCAGGCGATGGCTACAGTTAAGATTCAGCTCGGCTCAGAGATGATGCGCGGCATTGGATCTGGTGGCGATCCTGAGCTTGGCCGTGAAGCCGCCGTGGCTTCTCAGGAACAAATCAGAGCAGCGGTGCAAGGTCATGATATGGTCTTCATTTGCACCGGGCTCGGTGGTGGCACGGGCTCTGGTGCTGCGCCGGTGGTGGCAGAGATCGCGAAGGATTGCGGTGCGATGGTCTTCATCTTCGCGACCATGCCCTTCGCCTTTGAAGGCCGCCGTCGTCTGCGTCAGGCAGAGCAGAGTTTGGAAGAATTGCAGCGCTGCTCAGATGCACTGATCCTGTTTGAGAACAATCGCATGGGCGAACTCACGCTGCCGAAAGAAGGCATTCAAAAAGCCTTCAGCCAGGCGGATCAACTCATCGGCCACAGCGTCCGTGCGATCTCTAGCATCGTCACGCAGCCCGGCATCGTCCGCATGAGCATGGCAGACTTGATGACCGCACTACGCAGTCCGAACTCACGCTGCCTCTTCGGCTTCGGTGAAGCTCGCGGAGCCAATCGTGTGACCGAAGCTCTTAAGCGCGCACTCAAGAGCCCGCTGGTCAATCAGGGACTCCTGCTGCAAAACTCCCGTAATCTTCTGGTCCACGTTTCTGGTGGCGAGAGCCTCGCCTTGTCTGAGGTCGAAGTGCTGATGAAGAACCTCGGCAAATATGTGCCTGAAGAAACGCAGATTCTCTTTGGTCTCAGTGTGGATGCGAAGCTCGGTGACACGCTGGCGCTGACGCTCATCAGCTCACTCAGCGCGCAGGAGATGGCTTTGGAATCCACCTCCCAAGCTCTTGATAAACTGACCGTGGCAGCCACCGCTCCTCCAGTAGTCACGGCACCGAAAGCCGTGGAACTTGATCTGCCAGCGATGGTTGTCGCCCCGGCTCCCGTAGTTCGCAAGATCGAAGCTTCCCCTGGGCAAATGACAGTCCCGCCCGCAGCACGCCCCATCGCCGTGCCGCCCCCGCTATCCATCACGGATCTCTTTGAACCCGTCGAGGAAGCAAAGCCCGCTGCACCTGTCGCGCAGCCTGAGCCCGTGGCTGAGGTCGTTGTTGCCCCCATTGAAGTCGCGGCACCCGTGGCCGTCGTTGCTCCTGCCCCACCTGCTGAGATCGTAGCGCCAGTGGCTAAGGTTGAGCCGGTTTATGTGGCTCCAGTCGTCGTTCAAGAACCTGAGCCGATCATTGTCGAAGCCCCTATCGTAGCGGTTGAAGCGCCTGTGGTTAGAGAGCCCGAACCCGTCGCACCCGTTGCTGCGAAGCCGGTGGAACTCGTGAAGCCTTCCGTCTTTGCGATGGTGGAAGAGGATGATGACTTTGAAGAGGAAGAAGAGCCCCACGCTTTCATACCTCCCGTCGTCACGCATGTCCCGAAGACCGTTCTTTCCTCGGTCATTGAAGCCGCCAAGCCCGTCACGCACACCGTGCAAAGCACCAAGCAAGAGCCGGAGAGCATCTTAGCGAGGACCATCGCGAAGCAGCCTGTTGAGCGTCGTCGCGAGCCAGAGCCAGAGGTGACTTTTACCAATAGCGCTCCAGCGAAGAATATGCCCAAGTCCAGCTACGAGCAAAGCACACTGAAGCTTAGCCAAGAGGAGATCGCACGTTTCAAAGGAACGGACAAGACCATCGTCGAAGGCGTGGATCTCGATGTTCCGACTTGGATGCGGATGCGTGGTAAGGTGAAGGTCTAGTCTTTAACTCAAAGTCAAAGCAATCAAAAAGGGACGCTGCGAGGCGTCCCTTTTTGTTGGGCTTCTTCAGCAATCCGAGCCCTGAAGATTTTACAAATAATCACAAGCTCATCTGATCCTCAATAAACGACGGATATAAGTAGCAGCCGACGTGAGGAGGCTCTGATTCTTAACGACTGATCGTAAAGCCGGAGAGGATAACCGTTGCATCTTGTTCGTGCGGCGGGCGATACGAACAAGGTGAGTTTGATACACTCTCCGTCTGTTGTCCGTCATTGGAAATCAGTTCGAGCCTCCTCACGTCGGCTGCTACGGGGAGCCTCATCAGCAAGACGTAGCCTTTCCAATCTTGATCCGTGTTATTCACGCTTCATCATCCCGTAGGGATTGTTGAGTAGAAATGCCTCGCTTATCTTTCAGCGCGGAAGCCTTTATCATCCCGTAGGGATGAGAGCCATTAGCCGGGGGTCGAGGTCGCATCGACCGACTACCCCCGGTTGGCCCCTCAGCCAATGAGCACGAACCCAGCAGGTGTCCGAGCTTAGAGGGCACCAGAAGTGCGCCGGGAGAACAGCGCCTGCGGGTGATCTTAGGTTAGCGCGCTGCTGGCCCCCGCCTTACCTAGCAGCATCATGGGTTTGCTTCCTCGCTCAGCTCGCCTGTCCGGGGGTGTTCGTCGCTGACGCTCCTCGACCCCCGGCTAATCGCTTCCATCCCGCTGGGATGATGAAGGCTTCCCGGTCAGATACATTTCGCCTCTTCAATCATGTTCTCATCCCTACGGGATTGGTTGAGTAGAAAAGCCCCGCTTATCTCTCAGCGCGGAGGGTGGTCACCAGAGTGGCATGGGCGTCTTGCCCATGCTCCTAAAGAATACATGGGCAAGAGGCCCACGTCCCGCCTCTTCCTTCAGCTACCACTTCAGCAAGGTGCTAGCCCATGTAAAGCCGCCCCCGAAGGCGACGAGCAGCACGATGTCTCCTCGCTTGATCGCGCCACTACGGTTCGCTTCATCCAAGGCCACAGGGATGGTCGCCGCGCTCGTGTTCCCGTATTTATCCACGTTGATAAACGTCTTCTCAGGGGGCACGCCGAGACGATCCGCGATGGCGGTGATGATCCGGTGATTCGCCTGATGGGGGATCACCATATCCACGTCCGCCGCTGTGAGTCCGGCCTTTTGCAGAGCCTCTTCACTGGCCTGCAACATGCGGGTCACCGCGTGCTTAAAAGTCTCCCGCCCTTCCATGTGAATGGTATTCAGACGCTGGTCCGCGTTCTCCGCCGTGACAGGCATGGCCGAAGCGCCGCCAGGCACTTTGAGCAGATCCGTGAGACGGGCATCAGTCCCCATCACATTCGCTAAAATACGACCGGGAACATTCTCGCCGGCGTCTTGGAAAGTGCGCATGATGGCCGCGCCTGCGCCATCGCCGAAGAGCACGCAGGTATTCCGATCCTTCCAGTTTACCAGCGTGCTCAGCTTCTCTGCGCCGATGACCAGCGCGGTTTTCCGATTCCCACTGTTCAGGTAATGGCGCGCGGTTTGTAGCCCGTAGAGGAAGCCGGAGCAGGCCGCGCTAATGTCAAAACAGGCCGCATTCCACGCGCCGATCTTCTTCTGCACAAAGCACGCCGTGGAGGGGAAGAACATGTCCGGCGTGACCGTGGCCACGATGATCAAATCTATCTCTTCCGGCTTCACGCCCGCGCTCTCCATCGCCCGCCGCGCAGCTTCAGAGCCCATGTCGCTCGTCGCCTCATTCTCAGCAGCTATGCGGCGTTCCTTGATCCCTGTTCGGGAGGTGATCCATTCATCGTTCGTATCCACGATCTTGGAGAGTTCATCATTAGTGAGCACGCGTTCAGGCATGTAACTGCCGGTTCCGATGATGCTGCACACGCAGGGAATATTACTGGGCATGGGAAAAAACGTAGGAGGCTATGGCCGCTTCGATGTGCGGGTTCACTTGGTAGGCAACGGCTTCGCTGGCCACGCGAAGCGCATTCATCACGGCAAGCGGGGAGCTGGAGCCGTGGGCGATGATGACGACGCCGCGCAGTCCGAGCAAGGGGCTACCGCCGTAGCTCTCGTAGCTGCCTTTGCGTTTGACGGTGCGGAAGGCTTCTTTGGCTAGGAGCGCGCCCAGCTTGCGGATGGGCTTCGCTTCCAGCTCCTGCCGCAGCCATTTGAACATGGCTTTGGCCGTGGCCTCGCAGCTCTTCAGCACCACGTTGCCCGTGAAGCCGTCACAAACGATCACATCCAGCGGAGTCTCGAAGATGTCATGGCCCTCCACATTGCCCTTAAAATTGATGGGAGCCTCGCGCAGCATTGAAAAGGCCAGCTTCGAGAGCTCATTCCCCTTAGAGTCTTCCTCCCCCACATTCATCAGGCCGATCAGCGGATTCTCCCGACCGTGAACGAACTTGGAATAGACCGTGCCCATGATGGCGT
>JANYJH010000443.1 GCA_025361865.1 Phragmitibacter sp. | reverse complement strand
AGCCTGCCGTCATGTGCTTATGAAGAAACCAATCGCACGCCAACTGTTAATCGTGACTGCAATGGCAAAACCAAAAGTGATGACGATGGTGAACAAGATTGAACTGGCAAAGCTGGAGATGAGCAGTGCCAAAGCGGAGATGACAGCTGCTTTCAAAAACACTGCCCAGACGCCTGCATGAAGACTGACGGTGAGGCCATACTTCGAGATGATGGCTTTCACAGCGGCCACATTCTCTGGCCAGGCCTGCTGCTCATACTCCAGCGCGGCGATTTGATCTGCGATGATGAACGATTGCTTCAGCCACACGACACCGCAGAAGATCATGTCCATTACCAACAGACCACCACCGATGAGCAGCAACACGCCGAGCAGTTTCCCGATGAGGTATTCGTAACGCGGCACCGGCTTGCTCAAGATCGTATAAAGCGTGCGACCCTTCAAATCACGAGGCAAGATCAGCGTTGTGGCCGCGATGGCGACGATGATGGAAAAGATCTGCAAGGCACCGAAGACCATGTCTTTGAGAAGCTTCAACTGCTGCTCAGGGCTGGTGGAAGAAAAGGCAAATTCAGCGCCCACCGCGATGATGGTGAACACGACGACGAACCAAAGAATCTTCATGCGGAGAAGCTGCGTGACGGTGTTCGTCGCCAGCGTCCAGATGCGGCTCAACGAGAAAGCGGAATAGTTGGCAATGGTCAATGGGACAGTTCTCATGTTATTCGCCTTCGCCAGTTTGAATGGTGGATTCGAGGAAGAAGCGCTCAAGTGTTGTGCGTCGTTGCCTAGGCTCACCAACTTGGAGGCAGCGTCTTGTCCGACGAGTTCTCAAAGGCGAACTCACATTGCTCGACGAGGTTCTGCGCGGCCTGCATCGCCTGAGCCGAATAGCGCCCGCTCCATTGCGAGGGCGGATGAAACGCGAAGTCCCCGCGCCGTTTCTTCGGATGCCGCTCATGCAGTAGGGTGAGCGTCTTCATGCTCTGCAGGATGTCAAAGAACATCTTGCCCTGTGGCTCGCGATAACGGACTTCCGGCAAGGCGATGTCTGGTGTATCAGCAGGATAAATCAGCAATCCTTCATGATGCGCGTGGAGTTGTTCAAGTGTGATGCAGGCCTCGTTGTTGAATGAAAGCAGACGGCAAAGGTTGCTGTAGCCTATCGTGTTCTGCGCGTAGGCTAAAAGTGGCTTCTTTGCGCAGCACAGTTCAGCTCCGATGATGGGCTTGATACCTGCCGCTGTGGCTGCTTGAAAAAATGGGACAGCGGGATGGAGATTCCTGTCGGTGATCGCCAAGGCAGGCATGTCATAAGCGACTGCGGCTTCGATGATGGCCGGAAGGGTCAGCGTGGAATCTAGGAAGCTGTAACAGCTCTTCACATTCAGGGCAGGCACGGCCAGTCGCGGGGCCTGACGGCTGATGATCTGTGGCCCATGACCGTGGCGTTCACGCAAGACGCGATGGGTCACGCTGGCACTGGGATCAGTGACCCCACTGAGGCTTGGGCAGCGTTTGCCGGGGTTCATGCTGGTGCTGGGGCAACCACAGGTCATGGCCGCGCATGATGCTGTATTGACCACGTCGCAGATCGTCCACGATCAGAGACAGCGTGTGCAACCTCTCACGTTTCATGTCCGTCTGCTCCAGTGGCAGGACATTGCAGAAGCCTGCTTCATAGACCTTGGTGAACCGCAGGCCGATGAGCCGCACGCTGACGCGTCGCTCCCAGGCCCGTTTGAGCATGGCGGGTAGGAGTGGATAAACATCGTGCTGCAAGTCCGTGGGTTCATCGAGACTGGTCGCGCGCATCACCTCGTCCATGTCGTTGTAGCGCAGACGTAGCGTGACCGTGCGGATGCTTTTCCCATCCTCACGCACCCGGCTCATGAGCGTGTCCGCCATGGCCCGGAGTGTGACCACAATGAAGGCCGTGTCCGTGGTGTCCTGGTTGAAGGTTTCTTGTTCGCCATAACTCTTGGCGGCTGGGCCTCACAAACGACGGGCCTAAGGTCATGGCCCAAGGCATAGTCATGCAGGGCGGGTGCTCCTGTTCCGACCAGCAGGGAAAGTTCATCCACGGGTGTCCGTGCAATGTGCTCCACCTTGCGCAAGCCTGCCGTGTTGAGCCTGGAAATGGTTGTGGAAGGACACAATCAAAGCAAGAGCCTCAGGCTCGAATTTCCAAAGCATTGGTCCAATCGACGCTTTCCTTCTTTCATCGCAGTTCTTCATGAAGAGATGAATCATCGGCATCTGAAGGGCTTGCTCACGCGGTATCCAGTGTTGAGTTCCTTGTTGTCGAAACATCAAGATGGGCACACTCTGACGATCCAGCCACTGGCGGCTTGCG
>JANYJH010000424.1 GCA_025361865.1 Phragmitibacter sp. | reverse complement strand
GAAGTGTGGGGCTTTTCCCAGAACATCAAGCACCTGAGCGATGCCATGTTTGTCGCGCTCGCCGCTGCTCATCCGAAAGCCTGTGTGCTCGCAGATGTGTTCCATCTCTACAAAGGCGGCTCCGGCGTAGAAGGTCTGCGGCTCCTCAGCGGGAATGCCCTGCCGGTGCTGCACATGAATGATTACCCCGCTGAGCCTCTGCCAGACAAGATTGATGATAGCTTCCGCATCTTCCCCGGTGATGGCGTTGCGCCCATCTCACGCATTCTCCGCACCCTCCATGACAACGGTGGGCATACCGTGCTTTCGCTGGAACTCTTCAATCGCGACTACTGGAAGCAGGACGCGCTGAAGGTGGCCCAGACAGGCTTGGAGAAGATGAAGGCCGCCGTGGAGAAGGCGCTCGCCTGATCTCACTTCGCTTTGCCTTCGGTGAAAGCCTTTTCCAGGGCCTGCTTCGCGAAGGCCGCACGATCAGCCGGTGAGGAAGAGAACATCTTCTCCCGGTTATCGCGGATGATTTGGCGGAACTTCTCATGTCCCTCGGGGGACAGGGATTTCATGTAGCGCTCGCGATCGGCATCGCTGAGATAAACTGAGCCCTTCACATAAGGCTTCCCGTTTTCGTCATTGCGGATGGCCTCCTGTTCTGAAGGCTGCTTTGACGGGCCGTAGCCCTTCTTCGGCGGATCGAGTTGGGCATTGTTGTAGTGGATGGACACTTCCTCAGAGCCCACGATGAGCTTCACTTCCGTGTATTTCAGTTCTGAGCTGGGACTCGCTTCCTTCAAGCGCCAGCCCATGTCATTCGGCGTGTCTGAAACGAGGTAGCGCTTGTTGGTCGCCCGATCTACCAAGGTCGCGACGGGCTTGCCCTCGACATAAGCGATCCCCGTGAGTTGGAGCGATTCCGAGAGGTTCAAAGGCCGCGTGAACGGCGAGCTTTCCAGCAGGGAGGAAGCGGCCTTCGCATCAAAAGGCTGCGGCAGATCAGGGTCAGCCAAAGTCGCCTCACCCGCATGGATTCGGGCTGCCAGCGTGAGAGTGCTGAAGCTGATCAAAAGGAGAGCGACGCTTTTTAATGTCATCATAGGGCTGGGATACCTACGTGCTGAGTGAGTATCTCTTACGAGCAAGAAGACGAGCGCGTGCCTGGCGAAGCCTTTACGAAATGAGCCCGCACGCTCCGCAACCTTCCAACAGCGATTGAGTTGAAACATCGGTTTACTGCAAGCATCTTTGATTACTTGCGTTCTCTTTGCCCCGATCATGTCTCTCACCGATTTCATTACCCAAGCCGCGACTGATGCTGGCTGCGAACAACCCCAGCAGTGCCAGCAAGTCATTCAGGAGGCTTCAGACCGACGCGGCTCGATGATCGAGGCGGTGCTGGACTCCAATCTGGTGGATGAAGACCGCTTCTATCAGAGCCTCGGACGTTCGCTTAATCTCAAATTCACTGCTGATGAGGAGTTGGAAGCAGCGGAGAATCTGCACAATCGTTTCCCTGCGAAGCTGGCGCTGCGGCATCGTGTTTATCCTGCCCATCTCAGCGGCGCAGACCTGACCTTGCTCACTTACGACCCGTTCAACATCGACGCAAAACAGGCGGTCGGGCATGAAGTCCGCAAGCGCGTGACTTGGGGGCTGGCGACACGTCGCCGCATTCTCGAAGCGCTGCATCAGGGCTACGGCGTGGGCGCGGAGAACTTCGAGGAACTCCTGGAAGGTCGCGACACGGATGTGGGACACGATGATTTGAAACAGGAAGTAAACGTGCTGGATGAAGCAGACGAGGAAGCGACGGTGATGAACTTCGTGAACCAAGTTTTTCGCGAAGCACTGAAGGAACGCGCTACGGATATTCATGTGGAGCCGTTGGAGCGCGACCTGCGCATTCGTTATCGCATCGACGGCAAGCTTCAGGAAGTGCCCGTGCCACCGAACATGCGACTGCTTCAAGCCTCGCTGATTTCGCGATTGAAAATCATGGCGCATCTCGACATCGCCGAGCGCCGACTGCCGCAGGATGGTCGTATCAATCTGGAACTCGACGGCAATCCGATTGACGTTCGTGTCGCGACGATCCCTTCCGTGAATGGCGAGAGCGTGAGCTTGCGCTTGCTCTCCCGACAGAAGTTCGACATGGAGAAGCTCAGGCTGG
>JANYJH010000355.1 GCA_025361865.1 Phragmitibacter sp. | reverse complement strand
CCCAGGATGGTGTTCCGGGTCGTGGTGGTGCTGCGGTCATAGGCCACGAAGAACCACAGCTTGTCCTTGATGATGGGACCACCCATGTCGAAGCCGTAGTCCGTGGTCTGCGCGTAGACCGGTACGGGAAGAAGCGCCTCGCCCTTGTGTTTGTTGGAGGCCCTTAGACCGTTGCCATAGAAGTAAGTGAACACATCCCCCGTGAACTCATTTCCGCCGGACTTGGTGATGACATTGATGATCCCTCCCAGGGCCTTCCCGTATTCGGCCTCATAGCCACCGGTCTTCACCTGAAATTCCTGGATGAATTCCACAGGAATTCGCTTGCCTTGGGTGCCGAACTCCACGTTGGTGGTGTTGATACCGTCCACCACGTAGCTGTTCTCGGCCCCTGTGCCGCCGTAGATCTTGAGGCCTGCGATGTCTTCCGTGACCCCTGGCGCCAGGGTGGCGATGCTGGCGAAATCGCGGCTCGTGGGCAGTTTCAGGAAGGCTTCGCTGTCGTAGTTGGCGCCGGTGGTGGTGGCTTTCACGTCCACCGTGGTGGAGGACGCCACCACTTCCACGGTGGCCGATGCCACCGCGCCCATGGTCAGATCCAGCGTGGCGGTTTTGTCCAGGCCCACCAGCACGTCAGCCTTGGCAGTACTAAGCCCTTCCTTGCCGGCCGTCACGGTGCAGCGGCCGGGATTCAGCAGGCTGAATCGGTAATTGCCGCCTGAATCCGTGGTGGTGGTGCGCACACCCTGGACACCAGTGCCCGCGAGCCGCACGGTGGCGCCGGCCACGGGCGCGCCCTTGGAATCCAGGATCCTGCCCGCGACGGTGCCTGCCTTGGAACCGTTCGCAGACAAACCGAAAGTCATCCTCGTGGTAGGCGTGAACGGCACGGGCAAGACGACCTCCACCGCGAAGCTCGCCAACCTCCTGAAAAAGCGGGGCAAGAGCGTGGTGCTGGCGGCGGCGGACACCTTCCGTGCAGCAGCCGTGGAACAGCTCGAAGTCTGGTCGCAACGGGTGGATGTCCCCGTGATCAAGGGCTCGCCGAATGCCGACCCGAGTTCGGTTTGTTTTGATGCGTATCTTTCCGCTGTCGCGAAGAAGGCGGACTTCCTCATCTGCGATACGGCGGGGCGCTTGCACACGCGGCATAATCTGATGGAGGAGTTGCGTAAGGTGCAGCGGGTGGTGGGGAAGAAAGACCCGACCGCTCCGCATGAAGTGTTCTTAGTCGTGGATGCGACGACAGGAGGCAATGCCTTGCAACAGGCGCGTGAGTTCCACAAAGCCGTGCCACTCACGGGGATCATCGTAACGAAGCTAGATGGCAGCGGAAAGGGCGGCATCCTCGTGGCCATTCAGCAGGAACTCGGCGTGCCCACGCGGTTTGTCGGAACGGGCGAACACATGGAAGACTTCAAAGCCTTCGATGCGGATGAGTTCCTGGAGCAGATGCTCTAGTAGCAGCCGACGTGAGGAGGCTCTGAAGTTCTACGATTGACGGTGAAGCTAGAGGAGAGCGTTCGTCGTTATCTGTTCGTGTGGCTGGCGGCGCGAACAAGGTGGGTTCGATAGCCAATCACCTGTTGACGGTTTTTTGAAGAAGATTCGAGCCTCCTCACGTCGGCTGCTACTGGGCATCGCTTGCTTGAACTACCCCAAATAAAATATTTCGCAGAATGCGATAAGAAATTCGTAAGGGCATCGTTTCAGCGTCGAACACCGTCGCTAATTGACCCTCTACGAACATGAAAACAACCCAGATCATCCTTGCTGCGCTCTTCAGCGCTGCTTCGCTTCATGCGGCTTCTTTGCCGGAAAGCACGAAGATTGACTCCCTCCTTAAGCAGGAGTGGGAGAAGAACAAGGTGACACCGAATGCACCTGCGACGGACACGGTTCTCGTGCGTCGCCTTTATCTGGACATCGCCGGACGCATCCCGACCGTGGAAGAGTCGCAGGAGTTCGTGAACTCGAAGGCTACCGATAAGCGCGCTCAGCTCATCGACAAGCTGCTGAACTCCGATGGCTACACCAGCAACATGTTCAACTACTGGGCGGACATTCTTCGTCTCACGGACAACACCAAAGGCCGCACCGCTGCTGAAGCTTACGCGGAATATGTGAAGCGTTGCCTAAAAGAGAACAAGCCCTATGACCAGTTCGTGCGTGATCTCATCACCTCAGAAGGTGGCGTTTGGGACACGGGAGCCATCGGCTTCTACATGCGTGATGATAACAAGCTCGACCACCTCGCTTACACGGTTCAGGTGTTCCTCGGCACATCGATCGTTTGCGCTCAGTGCCACAATCATCCTTTTGATAAATGGAGCCAGAAGGACTACTACGGCATGGCAGCCTACACTTACGGCATGGACACGAAGGGCACGGCTCTTGCGGAAACCAAGGGCAAAGGTGCAGCGGGCAAAGGGGGGGCTGCGGTCAAAGGCATGACCAAGGAAGAGCGCCGCAAGTTCATCGCCGCGCATCAGGCTGAGAGGGACAAGGCCGAAGAAGAACAGAAGAGCAAAGGCATCACCAGTGAAGACCTTGCGATGGTGAAGAACTCGCTCAAGGACATCGCCAAGCCCCTCCGCTACACCATTGCCAAATGGAGTGACAATAAGCTGCCCACGCTGCCATCCGACTATAAGTATCCAGATGCGAAAGCCGGTCAGACGATCCAGCCAAAGACCTTGTTCGGCCATGAAGCCGTCGCTGCGGAAGGCCAGACCCGCTTGAATGCTTTCGCTAACTGGATGGCCGCACCGGATAATCCACGCTTCACGACGGTCATCGCGAACCGTATGTGGAAGAAGACTTTCGGCCTCGGTCTGATCGAGCCCGTGGATGAGATGACGGATTCCACCACGCCTTCCAACGGCGAGCTGATGGAATACCTGAACCAGCTCATGGTGGAGCAGAAGTATTCACTCAAGAACTTCCAGCGCATTCTCTACAACACGGAGACTTACCAACGCACCGCTAACGTCAAGGAGGTGCCACTTGGCGAGACCTACCACTTCGCGGGTCCGATCCTGCGACGCATGAGTGCAGAGCAGGTTTGGGACTCAATGGTCACTTTGGCCAAGGGTAATGTGGACGGTGAAACCTCTGAAGAAAACGAGCAACTGCACACCTATCTGGGCGATATGAAACTCCTCGTGGATACGATGCAGGACAAAGGCATCATGGGGCTCGCAGAGATCGCGAAGCGCAGCAATGATGGCACGGACAAGACGGCGGTGCTCGCCAAGATGGATGACCTTCGTAAGCAATCTCTCGCTGCGCAGAATGCCGGCGATAAAGAGAAGGGGAAACAGCTCGCCGCACAGGCTGAGAAGCTTCGCCGTCAGGGAGCCAATGATCTCGTAACGGCCATGATCGGTGATGATCGTGCCCGTGAAATGCGCCAAAATTACGGTGGCAAAAAGGGCGGCAAAAACAAAGGAGCAGAAGTGGATAAAGAAGCCCTCATGGCCCTCTCCAAAGAAGAACGTAAATTAGCTATCAAGATGGGCACCACGCTCAGCCTGAATCATCGTGCTTCAGAGATTTCCTCACCTGCGAAGCCCGGTCATTTCCTGCGCACCTTTGGCCAGTCGGATCGTGAGTTGATCTCAAACTCCAATGACGAAGCGAGCGTCCCGCAAGCTCTCGCTTTGCTGAATGGCCCCGCGTCGGAAGTGCTGAACAATCCGCTCTCGAAGCTCCATCAAGCCTTGAATGCCGCTCCGACCACCGATGAAAAACTGGAAGCGCTTTACCTCGCCTTCTTCAGTCGCAAGCCGACCGAGTGCGAGAAAGCCGTCATCGCCCAAGTCGTCGCCGAGCGCGGAGACAAGGCCGTAGCGGATGTCACGCACGCCTTGCTCACCGGCTCCCAGTTCCTCTTCATCCAGTGATCGTTTCACGATCAATTTTAAATTCTCAATTCAAAATTCATAATTTCTACTGCTATGAAAGACCTACTACACAGAGCCGATGACGCCACCCGCCGTGAGTTCATCACCCAGACTGCCAAGACTTGCCTCGGTGTTTCCCTGCTCAGCGGGTTCGGCTCGCGAGCTTTCGGAGCCCCCTTTGAAGGTTCCTCTAAAGCCAAACAAGTCGACCGCGCGGAACGTCATTTACCTCTACATGTCCGGCGGCATGAGCCATCTGGACACCTTTGGAGTTGTTCCCGGAGCTGATACAATGGGTCCAACACAGGTCTTGAAGACCTCCGCTGATGGCGTTCAGATCAGTGAGAACCTGCCGCTCACGGCCAAGTATATGCATCACGGTGTCATCCTGAATTCGATGACTTCCACGCAGGGCGCACATGCCCAGGGTAACTACTTCCAACACACCAGCTACACCTTACGCGGTGCCACGAAGCATCCGACGATGGGCGCTTGGTTGACCAAGTTCCAGGGCAAGAGCAATCCTTCACTGCCAGGCAGCGTGGTCATCACAGGCGATAGCAAGCACCCCGGCGCAGGTTTCTTTGAGGCTGCCGTGGCTCCTTTGGTAGTGAACAATCCTGCGGCTGGTTTACAAAACAGTCACAAGCTGGCTGCTCTCACCGAAGATGATTTGAACTATCGCATCAGCCTTTCCGGCAAGCTCGATACTGCCTTCCAAAGCGCCTACGAATACAAGGGCGTGAAGTCCTATTCCGATGTGTATAGCGAAGCGGTGAAGGTGATGAAGAGTGATGACCTCGTCGCGTTTGACATCACGAAGGAGCCTGATCTGATGCATGATCTCTATGGCGGCGACAGCTTTGGCCAAGGCTGTTTGTTGGCTCGCCGACTCGTCGAGCACGGCGTGCGTCACGTCGAAGTTTCCCTCGGTGGCTGGGACACACACCAAGACAACTTCGTCCGCGTGCCTGAGAAATGCGCCATTCTGGATCAAGCGCTCGCCGCCTTGCTCGGTGATCTGGATCGTCGTGGGATGCTGAATGACACGATGGTGGTTCTCGCCAGTGAGTTTGGTCGCACGCCGAAGATCAACGAGCGTAACGGACGCGATCACTATCCTAAAGCGTTCACCTCTGTCATTTGGGGCGGTGGCGTGAAAGGTGGACAGGTTTACGGGAAGACGGACAAAGGCATCGAAGTCACGGAGAACAAGCTCACACCGCCAGACTTGAATGCGACCATCGCGTATGCGTTGGGCTTGCCCTTGGATCAAGTGATCTATTCTTCGTCGAAGCGTCCGTTCACGGTCGCGGACAAGGGGCAGCCGATCACGAGCATCTTTTAGCGCGAAGCTTCGTAGCCGCCTTCGGAAGAAGGCGGGAAGTGTTGTAGCCTGACTCTCCCGAGTCGGGTCGTGAAACATGGCGCACTGATTCCCGACTCAGGAGAGTCAGGCTACTCAGAACGTTCATCAAACCGCCAACTCCACGGGCTGGAAGCTCGGCTCGGGATACTCGAAGACCTTGCCCTCGTAGTTTCGGATGAGCACACGCTGTTCGTCCTTGAGCATTACGTAGTCAGGATTCACCGGAACTTTGCCACCACCGCCGGGGGCATCAATGACGAACTGCGGCACGGCATAGCCAGTCGTGTGACCACGGAGTTGCTCAATGATGTCCACGCCCTTGCTGACGCTGGCGCGCAGATGGGAGGAGCCTTGAATAAGGTCGCACTGATAGAGGTAGTAAGGGCGGACGCGACACATCAACAGCTTCTGCACGAGCGATTTCATCACGGCGGCATCATCATTCACCCCGCGCAGGAGAACGCTTTGGTTACCTAATGGGATGCCGTGATTGGCCAGCCGTTCCAGCGCTACTTTGACCTCAGTGGTCAGCTCGCGCGGATGATTCGTATGAACGCTCATCCACAGCGGATGATACTTCGCGAGCATTTCACAAAGCTGCGGCGTGATGCGCTGCGGCAGGAAGATGGGGATTCGGCTTCCGATGCGGATGAACTCAATGTGCGGAATAGCACGAAGGCGCTTCAGAATGCCTTCCAACTTGGAGTCGCTGAACAACAAGGCATCGCCTCCACTCAGCAGGACATCACGGACTTCGGTATGCTTTTCGAGATAGCGGAAAGCGGCCTCGAACTCGGTGTGGAGTTCCTGCTCGCCCACGCCGCTGACCACGCGGCTTCGCGTGCAGTAGCGGCAGTAACTTGCGCAACGATCCGTGACCAAGAAGAGCACGCGATCTGGATAGCGATGCACCAGACCGGGCACGGGCATGTGGGAGTCTTCACCACAGGGATCAGCCATTTCATCAGGGTCTTCGAACGTTTCTTCAATGCGCGGAACAACTTGTCTGCGGATCGGACAATCAGGATCAGTCGGGTGGATGAGATTGAAGAAATGCGGTGTGATGGCCATTCCCAGCTTGTTGCCGGAGAGTAGGACGCCAGCGCGTTCTTCCTGCGAAAGCACGAGGTGTTTCTCCAGTCCTTCCAGAGTCGTTACCCGGTTTTTAAGCTGCCATTGGGCACTGTTCCAGTCCTCTTCACGGACGTTGGCATCTTTCCAATAACCAGGGGCGTGGCTGCGAAAAGCCTTCTCAGGAAGCAATGGGGCAGGGGGCATGGAGCTATTTTGCAAAACGCTAGAGGCAGAAGGATAAGTGTCAATCTCGTAACGCTCAGCGTTCGTATCCTGAGTGGCATGGGTAAAAGTTTTCATCAGCACGGGTTGCGGGAAAGGATAAATGTTTCAGCGTAGAGGTATTCGACTGGAAATCATGTTGCAGCACGCCAAGGACATCGCGCCATCCGTTTCATGGGAGATCCTGCATCGCATCAAGCGGTCGTGCGGTCTCTCCGTGAATGAGTTGGCAGCGGAGATGAAGATGTCCTACATGGGCGTGAAGCAGCATTGTGATGATTTGAAAAAGCGTGGCTATCTGGATACGATGCGCAGAGCGAAAGGGGCGGGTCGTCCTGAAAAAATGTATCAGGCCACGGACAAGCTGGACGCGATGCTCCCTCACTGGGACAACGATCTGTCCCTCGGGCTGCTGGGGCTGATCGCCCAGATGCATGGGGATGCAGCCCCGGAAAAACTCATGCACGCCTTCCTTCAACACAAGATGGAACGGTGGTTTGCGAAGCTCAAAGGCGAAGGCGCTCCGGCCCGCGCCGTTGAGCTGGTGAAGCTGCGCAATGCGGATGGCTGGATCAATGAAGTCCGTCAGGAGGAAGGCGCGACTTACATCATGGAGCATCATTCGCCGATGAATGCCGTGGCGCGGCTCTATCCCAGCGTGAGCGATATGGAGACGCGGATGATCGCGAAGCTGCTCGGTTGCAATGTGGAACGGCGGCAAACCGGGAGCAAAATAGAACTCTGGCTCGCGTGAACTACCACGGTTCCTAATTGACAAAATCCTCTGGCCCGCCATGTAATCGGCCCTCTCTTATGGCTAAGACGCAACTCGACAAAGAAGAAGTCAAAGCGATGCTCCTGCTCGCTGCTGACCGCATTATCACCGCAGAACCTGAACTCTCAGAAGCCGACCGGAATCTGGGTGATGGCGACCACGGGCTGGGTATGCAACGCGGCATGACCGCAGTTAAGGAGAAGCTGAACGCAGGCGATGCGGAGTCCATAGACAAGAGCTTCTCGAACACTGGCATGGCCATGATGAGCAGCATGGGCGGTGCCTCAGGAGCCATCTTCGGCACCTTCTTCCGCAATGGCGGCAAGGCGCTGACTGGCAAAGAAACCCTTGATGCCGCTGGTCTCGCCGCCTTCCTGCGAGCAGGTGTTGATGGTGTCAAATCGCGCGGCGGCGCAGCCGTCGGTGATAAAACGGTTGTTGATGCGATGGAGCCTGCCGCCGTAAAAGCAGCCGAAGCCGCCACTCAATCCCTACCCGAAGCCATCACTGCCGTAGCCGCAGCCGCCGAAGCCGGCCTCGAAGCCAGCAAAGCCCTCGTTGCCAAATTTGGCCGTGCGAAGACCCTCGGCGAAGGCTGCATCGGCTTCCCAGATGCAGGCGCGATGTCCGTGACCGTCATTATCAACGCCTTTAAGGATTACATCACTGCTTGAAATTGAAGCCGTGATTCGCTTTGCTTTTTGAAGCTTGGCAACCACGCAAACCATTGCTCAACCAAGTCAACCACCGCAAACAAACACCACTATGGCCGACATCAGCACCAGCGCAGCAGACAAGAAAGAGAAGGAATTCTTCACCGATGTTCCCCAAGCCGCACCCGGCTTCTTCCTCAAAGGTTCCCACCAGTATGACTGGGGTCTCAAGAACCGTCTCAGCCAAGTTTTCAATCCTAAGGACGGCCGCACCGTCATGCTGGCCTTTGACCACGGTTACTTCCAGGGCCCGACGACCGGCCTTGAGCGCGTGGATCAGACCATCCTTCCTCTGGAGCCTTACGCCGACTGCTTGATGCTGACCCGTGGCATTCAACGCAGCGTCATCCCAGCTTCCACGCGCAAAGCCATCGCTCTGCGTGCTTCCGGTGGCACCAGCATGGTCAGCCCGTTTGAAGAGTGGGAAGGCGATCTCGATGGCAAGAAGGTCAAGTTTGGGCGCCCTGGTTTCGAGCCTCTTTCCAACGAAAGCACCGCGCTTAACATCGAAGAAGCCATCCGCCTCAATGCCTCCATCTTGGCCGTTCAAGTCTTCATCGGCAGCGCCTATGAGCGCCAGTCCCTGAAGAACCTCACCGACCTCGTGGATGCCGCCAGCCGCTATGGCATCGCCGTCATGGGCGTGACCGCCGTTGGTCGTGCCATGGCCCGCAACGCCCAGTATTTCCGCCTTGCCACCCGTATCATGGCGGAACTCGGAGCGAACGTCGTGAAGTGCTACTACACGGACACGGAGTTCGACACCGTGACGAGCTGCTGTCCCGTGCCGATCGTCATCGCTGGTGGTAAGAAGTTGCCGGAGCTTGAAGCCCTTGAGATGTGCTACAACGCTATCCAACAAGGCGCGAACGGCGTGGACATGGGCCGCAATATCTTCCAGTCCGACGCCCCGATCTCCATGATGCAAGCCGTGCGCGGCGTGGTTCACGAAGGTCTCACGCCAGTGCAAGGCTTCGCGATGTATAACGACCTCAAGGCCAAGGGCACGAAGTAAGTTCTTCGGCTTTTCCTATTTGAACGGGCGCATCGTGAAAGCGATGCGCCCGTATTTTTTAGCTCGGTGAGTGCTAATGTTTCTTTGAGATTGGCTTTGGCCACTGTAATCTTTCAACTACCTCAGGAAGCCCTGACGCCTTTATGGCTATTCGTTCTAGCGGTTTAGTTGGTGGAATTTTGTCTTTCCAAGTATCCTTCAGTAAAGCAGGACTTAGACCTGTCAAAAGTCGAAAGCAATACTCGCCTTTATCGTTTAACATGTCATCAAGGAAGATGATTTCAGCCACATCACCGTTCGGTAATTGTGGACAATCTTGAACGATAGAAACATAGAATTTGGATGAGGATTCATTCTCTTCTGGTCGAAAGCGCCACTGCCTCAATTCGCCAGTCCTAACATCTCTAAAGCTGATGTTATATGACCCTAAATCACTCTGGTCCAGACACGCAATTAAATCACCTTGCCATTATCAGCCCAATTTGTTGAATCTAGGTTCTTAGTCATTGGGCTGTATTCCCATGAACTATATACGGCGGCGTATCTTCCGACTTGGCTAGAGCCTGTCACTATGTGGGTAGGAGTGGCTTTGCGATGATGAACTTCCACATGGTCAGCATTTCCCAGATATTGGCGAAACTGCCACTGGCTTTGATCCCAAATTAGAAAAGATAAATGAGAAGGAGGGTAATCATAGAGGTCACTCTTTGGTTTTGGCGTCAAATTAACGAGTGCAACAACCTCGTTGTTATTGAACAGAGTTCCCCAACGTGCGATCCCTTCGGCTAGTTCAAGAACACTCAATGACAATGTATTCTTTGATTGAGGCGTAACATGAGCCATTAAAGCAAGCGAACGTCTTTTGACTTCAGTAAGCTCTGTGTCGTTTATCTTTTCAACATCCTGCGCTTTTGAAGACAAGTTAAGTGTTAAAAAGGCTGCCACTGTAAAGATGAAAATCCAGAGGGAGTTCATAGAGCTTGCTTGCTATTTTTCACTACCCTTCGGCACAAACAACAGCGGCGCAAAGTCCGCCAGGTATTGCCGCCAGACGTGCCACTCATGGATGCCTTCGGTCACTCGAAATTGGCGGTTGATATGATGCTTCTCCAGTAGCGCATCAAACTCAGCGTAGCCTTTGAAGAGGAAGTCATCCTTGCCAATGGAGTGCCAGAGCAGGCGGAGTTTGCTGTTGAGCAACGGATCATTAAAAGCCTTCGCGCACATCTTCTCGGCTTCAGGCACGTAGGCGCTCATTCCTCCGACCCAGGCGAACATGTCTGGGTGTTGCAAGCCGATGTAGAGGGACTGCATTCCGCCCATGGACAAGCCGCAGATGGCGCGGTTATCGGCATCATTGACCGTTCGATAATTCTTCTCTACATAGGGCATGGCGGACTCGATTAGGTCGGCTTCAAACTTGATGAAGTTCGCCGGATGAATGCCTTCTTCCTCGTGGAGGTCCGCATGACCATCCGGCATGACGATGATCATGGGCTTGGCCTTGCCTGCGGCGATGAGGTTGTCCATGATGTATTGCGCCCGGCCAAAGTCCGTCCAAGTGGCCTCGGTATCGCCCGTGCCGTGGAAGAGATAAAGCACGGGGAAGTGGGCCTTCGGGTCTTTTTCATAACCCGGTGGGGTGTAAACGCGGAGCCCGCGCAGTCGCTTGAGCGGACGGGAAAAGTAGTCGTGCAGCCGCACGGTTCCATGCGGGATGTTCTTCCACTGGTAGAAGAGCGGTTCGTCTGACCAGACTTCGAGAAGACTGGAATTAGGCGAACGGTCCAGTTTGACGTGAGGGTTCGCGGGATCAGCGGTTTCTTCGCCATCAACGTTGAAGCTGTATTCGTAGAGCCCTGGTGCCAGCGGGCCGACGGTGGTGGTCCAGATGCCAGTGGCATCACGCCGCATGTCGATGGGTTGCCGCTTGATGCCGATGACCTTCACATGGTCTCCAACCGGTAATTCCAAACGAAAGATCACGCGGTGATCCGGCATGACTTCTGGCGAAAGAACGGGTGGTGGCTCATCTGCTCCGGATGATTCAGTTCCCGACAAACCGAAGCAAAGGAGCATCGCGGCGCAGGCGTGTTTCAGGCAGCTATCAAAGGTCATCGAGAGAACCTAATGGAAGGTCTTTAGTTAAGCGACCTGAAATAGTGTGGATGTTGGACTCATGGGCATCAGGGAAAGGAGATCGGGTTTGTAAACCGTTGTCATTGGTGATCCGAACACGGGCTACAACCCATGCGACGCTCTAAGCCATCAGCTCCCTCACCACATTTCCGTGAACGTCAGTGAGCCGGAAATCACGGCCTGCGTAACGGAAGGTGAGCTGCTCGTGGTTGAGCCCCAACAAATGGAGAATGGTCGCGTGCAGATCATGCATGTGGACCTTATCATCCACGGCCATATGACCGAATTCATCCGTGGCTCCGTGAGCATGGGCCGCTTTGAAACCGCCGCCCGCCAGCCACACGGTGAAGCCCAGCGGATTGTGATCGCGACCCGTGCCGTTCTTTTCGGCATAGGGCGTGCGACCAAACTCGCCGCCCCACCAGACGATGGTGTCTTCCAGAAGGCCACGCTGTTTGAGATCGGTGAGGAGAGCGGCCACAGGCTGATCCACAGCCGCAGCGTGTTCACCGTGCTTGCGCAGATTGGAATGCTGATCCCATGCCGGGTTCACGGTGTTGTCAGAGTAGTTGACCTGAATGTAACGCACGCCCTTCTCAGCAAGACGGCGGGCCATGAGACATTGACGACCAAAGTTATCCGTGGGCTTCTGATCAATGCCATACATGTCCAGTGTGGCCTTGGATTCTTGAGTGAGGTCGAGCACATCCGGCGCGTTCGCTTGCAGACGCCAGGCGAGTTCATAAGAGGACACGACGGCCTCCCATTCCTCATCATGTCCGGTGGCGTTCGCCGTGCGAAGCTGCTCCGCATTGAGCGAACGAAGGAAGTCGAACTGGCGATGCTGCTGCGCTTCGGTCAGCAGGGGATTTCGCAGGTTCTTGATGGTGACTTCAGCGGCGCTCTGTCCGGCACGACCAAGTGGGGTGCCCTGAAAAATGGGCGGCAGGAAGGCCATACCGTAGTTACGCGGGCCGCCATTGCCAAGGCTGGGACTCAGCGAGACGAAGGCCGGTAGATTCTCATTCTCTGTGCCGAGTCCATACGTCACCCATGAGCCCATGCTTGGACGGATGAAGCTGGTTGAGCCCGTGTGGAGGAACAGCGTGGCTGGTCCATGAGCCACGCCTTCCGTGTGCATGGAATGAACAAAGCAGAGGTCATCCATATGCTGGCTCATGTGCGGGAAGAGATCGGATGTCCAACGTCCGCATTCGCCGCGCTGTTGGAAATCCCACATCGGTTTGAAGATCCGCTGTGGTGCGCCCATGCCCGTCCTAGCAACTGAGCGCGCATCATCGAACTTCATCATCTGGCCGTTCTCTTTGAAGAGGCGCGGCTTGTAATCAAAGGAGTCCACCTGACTCACGCCACCGGCCATGAAGAGGAAGATGATGCGCTTCGCTTTCGCCGCATGATGCGGAGACTTCGGAGCGAGGGGATTTCCTATTTTGGATGGCGGATTTTGGATGGCGGAGGCATTAGCCATCGCCGCGAGAGCCAGCGAACCAAAGCCACAGGCAGAGGTGTTGAGGAAGTGACGGCGGGTGTTCATAGAAGCATCTGCGTGATGACCAAACGTCGCGGTAAGGGGGATTGTATCAGCTTGCTCAAGGCACGACTTTTAGACCAGCCCCGTGAACTGATAAACCGCGATGACCACGAACACGGCAATCGTCTTGATGCAGGTGATGACGAAGATGTCGCCGTAGGCTTGTCGATGGGTGAGGCCGGTGACGGTGAGGAGGGTGATGACGGCGCCGTTGTGGGGCAGGGTGTCCATGCCGCCGCTGGCCATGGAGGCGATGCGATGTAGGACTTCGGGCGGGATGCTGGCCGCGTGGGCGTTTTGAAGAAAGGTATCGGCCACGGCGGCGAGGGCGATACTGAGGCCGCCGGACGCGGAGCCGGTGATGCCAGCGAGTGAAGTCACGGTAATGGCTTCGTTGATGAGCGGATGCGGGATGGACTTGAGCGCTTCGGCGACCACGAGGAAGCCGGGCAAGGCGGCGATGACCGCGCCGAAGCCGTATTCCGAGGCGGTGTTCATGGAAGCGAGCAAGGCACCGGAGATAGCGGACTTGGAGCCTTCAGCAAACTTGGTGATGACGGGTTTCCAGGCGAAGACGAGCACGGTCAGAATGCCGAAGAGCAAGGCCCCTTCGACCGCCCAGATGGCGGCGATTTTGGAGATCTCCTGAGTCACGGGCGTGGCCTGACCAATGACGGCAGGGATGAAGGAATGCGTGGCTCCGTAGGCCTGGGGAATGGTGGTCGTGAAGACCTTGTTCATAACGCCGACGAGGATCAGCGGCAGGATGGCGATGAAGGGATTCGCGAGCCTTTCATCGGTGGGAGACTCGGGCTCGTTGAGCAAAGCAGTGCCATAGCCTTCGTTTGCAGCCAAGGCGCGGCGCAGTCGCCAGTTGAGATAAAGAAGGCCGACCACCAAGATGAAGACTGCGCCGATGCCGCCCAGCGTGGGAGCGGCGTAGATGTTGGTCTTAAAGAAAGTGATGGGAATGATGTTCTGGATCTGTGGCGTGCCGGGCAGCGCATCCATGGTGAAGGTGAAGGCCCCGAGCGCGATGGTTGCCGGGATGAGTCGCTTGGGCAGGCCGCTCTGGCGGAAGATTTCGGCCGCGAAGGGATAGACGGCAAAGACGACGACGAACAAGGACACGCCGCCATAAGTCAGCAAGGCGCAGACTGCGACGATAGCGAAGATGGCGTGTTTTGGCCCGGCCAGATGGATGACGGACGAGACGATGGACTTGGAGAAACCGGACAGCTCGACCACCTTGCCGAAGACCGCGCCGAGCAGGAACACGGGGAAGTAGAGCTTGATGAAGCCGACCATCTTATCCATGAAGAGGCCAGTGAACATGGGCGCGACCAAGCTCGGATCCGTGAGCAGCACGGCCCCCAAGGCGGCGGCGGGAGCGAACAAAATGACGCTGTAACCGCGATAGGCGGCGATCATCAGGAAGATCAACGCGGCGAGGATGATGAGGAAGCTCATTGCGCGGTCCAACCTCCATCCATGGTGATCGTTTGTCCGGTCACATTCCGCGCGAGCGGGCTGATCAAATACTCGATGGCAGCGGCGACTTCCTCGAACGTGATGAAGGCCTTCTTCGGCATGGGCGCGAGCATCACGCGGTCGATGACCTCGTCCTCGGAGAGGCCTCGCGTGCGGGCTTGATCCTTGATCTGCGCCTCCACGAGAGGGGTGCGAAGATAAGCAGGGCAAATCGTATTGCTCGTGATGTCAGCGTCGCCTGTTTCTAGCGCGAGCGTTTTGGAGAAGCCGATGAGCGCGTGTTTCGCGGCGGTGTAAGCGGACTTATAAGGCGAGGCGATGAGGCTGTGAATGGAGCCGATGTGAATGACGCGACCAAAGCCCTGCGCCCGCATGGCAGGCAGAACGGCGCGGGTCATGAGGAAGGTGCCGCGCAAAAGCACGCTCATGAGCAGGTCCCATTTTTCAATGGAGAACTCTTCAATGGCAGCGACGTGCTGGAGACCGGCGTTGTTCACGAGCACGTCGATCTTGATGTCGCCAAGCTCGCTCAGGAAGCATTGAATGCTCTTCTCGGAAGTGACATCGAGAGCATGAGCATGAGCGCTACCTCCTGTGGTTTCGATTTGAGCTGCCGTCTCTTGCGCGGCCTCAAGATGGAGATCGGTGGCGAGGATGGTGTGGCCTTGCTGCGCGAGACACAGGCTCAAGCCACGGCCCAATCCACTGCCAGCGCCGGTGATGAGGAGGGTGCGTGTGTTCATGGGGAGATCGGATGTAGGGAACTCATTTCTTCGGGGGCTGAGTTTCTGGATGAGGAAGGACGAAGCAGTAGGCATCGTAACGAATCTCGCTCCACGCTTGTTCGTCGAGCGGATGACCGGGGAACAAGGGAATATTGACAGGCGTAAACTTCACTCGCACGCGAATAGCCGAACGTCCGACGGTGAGGTCTTGCGGGACTAGAAACTCATCATCGCGAAAACGGCGATTGGAAGTCTGCACATGGTGCTCCGTGGCACCGAGTTCGTCCTTGGGATTGGAATAGACGCAGGTGTTTGATCCCGCGATATACCAGACACCGGCGGGCTTCCAGTCCCTACCTGATTCAGCAGCGATGAAGACTTCCGCGCGTTGGTTTGGATACTGGTAGTCAAGCTTCCGGCGCAGCATCACGCCGACGTTTTGCGGATCGAGAGCCAGCGTGAACTCGGACATGCCCGTCGTCTTGCGGCCGTGATCCGTGTGCGCTGGATAGACCTCTTCAGAAGGGCTCGCGATTGTGGGCGCGCCGTCGATCTCCAGCACTTGACCGCTTGCGATGGCCGCATCGGTGATCGGCTTGATCTTTCCTTTTAAGACAACAGCATCGGCAGGTGTGAGCACGATCTCGTCTGCACTGGACATCGGCGCTAACATCGTCGGATCGGGTAAAGTATTCTGCGTGGTGCTGAGCCAAATCTTTTCCAGTTGATGCCGAGGCTGACGCACTTGAATACGCAAGCGATGCTGACCGCCACGCGTAAAAGCAATCGTTCTCGGCGGCTCCTGAGGCAGCGCACTGGACCAGGCATAAGTGCCCGCAGGGAAACGATCTAGCCAGTTGCCGAATCCATAACGATGAGCATAGCTCGCAGCCATGTGGCTCGTGCCGATGTCGTCGTCGAACTGCATCCAGAAAGCATCGGAGGTTCTTTTTCCATCGAGGTTTTTGCCGCGAACCCAGATGTTGTAAGGCTTGTTCGCAGTCGCCTCGAAAGTGAACTCAGCGAAGTCCTCTGGTGCCGCGCGCGGCGCATCAGTTCCAGCAGGCGTCGTGTCCGGTCCCCACTCATAGCGCGAGGTGATTTCGTAAGGCTCGGAGGCTTGCGGAGAAAGGTAATGATGCGCCGTTTCACTAGCGGCATCGCCCATCTTCAGTTCATCCGTCTTGATCAATGAAGCGCCATGGCGGCCATACCAGTAAGTCACGGTCTGGTAGTGCTCAGTGGATTCGTTTCGCCCGCCATGCTCCAGTTGGATGCGGGCGTTCCGACCAAACGGCATCATGTCGGCCAACAGAAAACGATAGGCCGACTCGATCTTGTCTTCCTCGCAGAGCGCCTTCGCAGGATTCGGCGCGCCAGTCGGATGACCAGCGAACGGGAGCGTCATGTTATTCCCGCCCCAGTAATCACCGCCGCCGCCCCATTCTTCCGTGCCGGTGCCCTGCGCTTGTGGCGTCTCGCTATCGTCAAAGAAAAACCGGGGATCGCCTTCGAGAGTGGTTAGTTCTGCGCGGTCAGAGAAGATAAAAGAAGTCCCCACCAACTGACCGGACCAATCACCGCCGCCTTCGGTTTCGCGCGTATCGAGAAGGATCAAATCCTTACCGCGCACGGGCTTGGGATGATCTCGATAAGTCGCATGGAAATAACCCACTTGGCTCGCAGGATCACGGAACGGCTGGTATCGAGCGCTCCAGTTCAGACCGGATAAATCGTTCGTCGTGTTACCGAGCAGTTCGATCTTCGCGGAGCGAAAGAAGGGCATCGGAAAATAACAAGCCAGATGAACTTGGTCTGCATCGAAGCGCACCTGCACGGGGAAAGCTTTGACGAGGTATTCCCGTCCATCACGGTTATAGAGCGTGCCTGCGCCGAAGAACAGGCCGACGGGCGCTTCGATGGAAGGATGGTCTTGACCGTCCCAAGTCACCCGCAGCCGCGCATTCCCAAGGGCAATGGCTTGCGCGCGAGGTGCCGTGAATTCCAAGGCGCGCAGCATCGCGGGTTCCTTCGGCGTGATCTCTTTCAAAAGTAGCGTCTCGTCCTTGCCAAGAGTCAGTCCCTCAGCACCTACTTGCACGACTTCCTCTATCCCCGCATGAGGCGCGAGATCGGTGCCCGCTCGCTGAATCAGTTCCAGCACATCACTGCCCGGCGAGGTTTTGCCATCCCAAGTTTTGAGCGGTTGTGATAGCGGAATGCCGCGCACGAATTGCTGGTAGATGTAGTAGCCCGTGCCGTAGCGCGTTCGCGAATAAGCCATGCGGAAGGAGTTCTCAAAAGGAATGGGAACCCAGCTCAAGTCCGCGCCCTTAGTCATCGACCATGTCCACGCCAGCGGGGCAGGGAAGAGCGCTTCCGGCATGAACACAGAGTTCGATACAGGCTTGGTGGGATCAGCGCTCGTGCTCTCCTGAACCAGATGATCCGTGCCATCCACGACGTAGTGCCACGGGCTGCCGTGCCAGTGATTGTAACGGGCAAAGCAGAGCACGCCCGCGCCTTCGACATCGAGCGACACATTGAAATCATCGGCCAGTTGATAAAGAAAATGGCTCGCATCCACGCCGTCATTGCCGCCTTTTCGATCATAGGTGCTGCGCAGGTAAGCTCTGACGCCGATGCGCTGATACGGCCAGCGTTCCCACTGCCGATATGCATCCAGACCGATGGGCGTCACTGGCAGGTCAGCAACCGGACTAGGCTCTGCAGCTGTCATGATGGCTGCCGCACAGAGGTGCAGAACCGCAAGAAATAGCGCGTTGATTTTCATGAGGCTTGAAGATATTTCGCGCGCAGTTCACGGCGCATAACTTTGTTGGAAGCAGTGCGTGGCAAGGCCTCGACGAGCACGAGGTCGTGTATCTTAAAGAGCGGGTTGAGGTCGCACTTGATGGCGCTTTGCATTTGGCTCACCAACTGTTCTTTCGTTGCGATGGAGGAACCGAGGCACACGGCATAGATGAGGAGTTGGCTGGGGCCTCCATCCGGCGACACCGCGATGGCGGCGGTTTCGAGGATGCCGGGCACAGATTGCAAAACATGCTCGATCTCTGCGGAGCTGACCTTGATGCCGCCGAGGTTCATGGTGTCATCCGCGCGGCCCTGAGCGCGCCAGTAACCATGAGGCAGCTTCTCCATCTGGTCACCGTGGCGACGCAGATTCTCCTGAGGCGTCCCGGCGAAATAGACCTCGTGATGATCCTTGTTCAGCAGGGAATTGGAAAGGCCGATGGATGGCGGAAGAATAAACAATTCGCCACTGTCAGCGGGTTCACCGTCTTCATTCAGAATCATCACCTCCAAGCCGAGCGCAGGAGTGTTGAAGGTGCTAGCGATACAGGGCTTCGCGACGGTTCCCGTAATGTAGCCGCCGCCGATTTCCGTGCCGCCGCAGTATTCGATGACAGGCTTGCCGCCAGCCGTCTGCATGAGCCAACGCATGTCTTCCGCGCAGGAGCATTCACCGGTGGAACTGAAGAGCTTGATGGCGCTCCAGTCGAGGTCATCCATACACGCGCTGTTTCGCCAAGACTTCACCAGACTGGGCACGACACCGAGCATCGTGGCCTTGGTGTCCTGCACGAACTGGCCGAAGGATCGTCCGGTTGGAGCGCCGTAATACAGGCCCATCGCCGCGCGGTTCATGAGGCTGGCAAAGATCAGCCAAGGCCCCATCATCCAGCCGATGTTCGTTGGCCAAACCACAACATCATCGGGTTGGATATTCTGATGAAAGTGCGCATCCATCGCGCACTTGATGGGCGTTGTCTGAGTCCACGGAATGGCCTTAGGATCGCCCGTGGTGCCGGATGAGAAGAGGATATTAGTGGCGTCGTCAGGCTGACGGAACGTGGCTTCAAAGGGGGCGTCGATGGCAAGGAAATCAGACCATGAACCATCACCCGCACGCAATGAAACCGCGAGGCTGTCTTGTGCTGGAAGGACGATGGCAGGCGGTGCTGCGGCCTCAACGACGTTTGTATAAAGCGGGAAGGTTTTGCCGCCTCGGAGCAGCACGTCTTGAGTGAAAATGGTGACCGCTTTAGAGATGCGCAGACGAGTGGCAATCTCGCGTGGCTGGAAGCTGTCGGCGATCCCCACGACCGCGCAGCCCGCCGCGATGATGCCCAGATAAATGGCGACAGCTTCAGCGGTCATCGGCATCAGAATGGCGATGGCATCACCCGGCTGATAGCCCAAACGACGAAGGTTTACGGCTACGCGACCCGTCAGTGATTTGAGTTCGCCGTAGCTCATGACCGCGAGCTTGCCACCCTCAGCTTGATGAAGAATCGCCGGAGAGTCTTCAGGCGCCATGAAGCAACTCTCAATGATGTTCAATCGCGCTCCCGGCAGCCACTGAGGCTGCTCCAAGCCTTTTGATGAATCCAGAATCTGGTCAAAGCGTTGATCAAAGCGCACGCCAAGTCGCTCGATGACGAGAGCCCAAAACGCCTCGCGATGCTGCACGGTCCAAGTGTGCAAAGCCTCGTAAGAATCCACCCCGACGCGCTGCATGAGCCACGCGAGATTCGTGGTCGCGATGAACTCCGGCGTCGGCGTCCAATCAGGTGAGGTGGGGGAGGGACTCATCATTTCGCATTCTCCACTTACGCCCGTTCCACCACCACCGCGCAGCCCATCCCGCCGCCGACGCACAGGGTCGCGAGTCCGCGCTTCGGTTTGCGATGAGCCAGATGCACGAGCAGGCGTGCACCCGAAGCACCAATCGGATGACCGAGCGCGATGGCTCCGCCATCCACGTTCACTTTATCGGGATCAAGGCCCAGCTCTTCCATGCAGGCGAGGGATTGCGAAGCGAAGGCTTCATTTAGCTCGATCAGATCAAACTCGCTGACATCACTGGAGACACGCCGCGTGGCATGAACTGGTCCCAAGCCCATCAACGCAGGCTCGCAGCCTACGATAGCGCTCGCGGTGATGATCATGAGCGGTGAAAGGCCGAGTTCGCGACCGCGCTCCTCATCACAAACGATGAGCATCGCCGCGCCGTCGTTGATGCCGGATGAATTGCCCGCAGTGACCGTGCCTTTGGTGTCGAAGGCTGGTCGGAGAGCACCGAGTGATTCCACGGTCGTCTCGGCTCGAGGATGCTCGTCTTGCGTGAGTTTAGCGATGGGAACTATTTCATCCTGGAACCGACCCGCAGCCGCAGCGGCTGTGTATTGCTCCTGACTGCGGGCCGCGAAGCGATCCTGAGCTTCTCGCGAGATCTGATAACGTTCCGCCAAACGCTCCGCCGTTACGCCCATGTGCTCGTTGCTGAAGGCATCCGTCAAGCCGTCGCGAAGGAGGCTGTCGATCAAGACGCCATCGCCCAGCTTGTAGCCGGAGCGGGAGCGATTGAGCAGATGCGGCGCGTTGGACATCGACTCCGTTCCACCGCAGAGCACCATGCGCGCGGCCCCGCTTTGGATCGCTTGCGTAGCGAGAATCACAGCCTGCATTCCCGAAGCACACATCATGTTCACCGTGTAAGCAGGCGTGCTCACCGGCAACCCAGCCCCCAGCGCGATCTGACGCGAAACATTCATGCCCAGCCCCGCTCCGAGGACATTGCCAATGATGACAGAATCAATGCTCGCCGCGTCGAGGCCCGTCAGCGCCGCCTTGGCAGCCGCCACTCCGAGTTCAACCGCCGAGAGTTTAGCGAGCCCACCGAGGAAGCGGCCTATTGGTGTGCGTTTAGCGGAGACGATCCAGATGGGTTTCAAGGGAGGTGATGGTCTGAGTTTGGTAATTCTGATTGAAGCAGTTCAGGCTATCAACCATCAATGATCTGCGATCAATCTCACTTCAAATACCTGAACTCCACGCTGGCGAAAAGGGTTTGCACAAACAGCGCCCAGTTCTCTACGCGTTGAACTTCCTTGTCTGTTTCAGCATCTGAGACTCGCACGAAGTCCTGACTGAGGTGCAGTTCGTGTTCGGTCGGCAGTCTTCCCAGCACTTCGCGGTAGGCTTGTTTAATAAGTTCCTCATCCGACTTCGCTGACATTAAGAGCACCTCTGCGGCCTTGTCCGCCTGCTCCATCACGAACGGATGGTTCATCAGGAAGAGGGCTTGAGGCGCGACGGTGCTGGTGTTGCGTTTACCGATGGGGCCATTGATGTCCGCGAAATCGAAGGCTTCAAATAGCTCGTGGCGCTTGTTGCGGAACGCGGGGGTGTAAACGCTGCGGCGGGTGTCTGCGAATTGGTAGTAGTATTCCAAAGCCTGTGCGCTGGAGTCATTCACGTTCACAACTTTCGCGTTGCTGATGTTCGATCCGCCAACGCTGGTATCCAAAGTATGGCTCACGGTGAGTATGGTATCGCGAAGGCTCTCAGCGTCCATTCGGCGGCGGTTCTGACGCCAGAGTAGCCGATTTTCAGGATCGACTGATTGCGGATTTGGGATTGCGAATTGCGGATTATCTTTAGCATTGGAGGAGCTTTGTTGATAGGTCCGCGAACTGACGATCATCGTGACCAAGTGCTTCAAGTCCCAGCGGCTTTCGATCAGCTCACTGGCCAGATAATCCAGCAGCTCGGGATGCGTCGGCGTTTCACCCATCGTTCCGAAGTTGTCTGGAGTTCGCACCAGTCCTTCACCGAACAACCAAAGCCAGATGCGA